>DASSHD010000403.1:0-6418 GCA_035693085.1 Hanamia sp.
TTTATTATTTTCAAAGGACAAAAGGATCATAATGATACACACATAAAAAAAGCCCAGGAATTTATTGAGAAAAATGTCCAGGAAAAAATTTCGGTAGATCAGATAGCGTCTATGCTTTCCATCGGGCGTAGAAATCTCGAACGCAGGTTTAAAAAAGCAACTTCTAATTCCCTGGTTGAATATATGCAAAGAGTAAAAGTGGAAGCGGCCAAACAAAGATTTGAAACCTCTGCTGATAATGTAAATGAGGTGATGTATAATGTAGGATACAACGATGCAAAAGCATTTCGTAATACGTTTAAACGCTTTACAGGTCTGTCTCCGGTAAGTTATAGAAATAAATATAACAGAGAACTGGCGGAAGTATAATTTTAAAGTGGTATGAATAATAATTAAACCTTTAAGGAGCTAAAGCACACCTCAATTCATCTGCGAAGAAGCGGGACACGCCCTATTACATACCTATAATGTTATCGCTAATTGCTTTTTATATCCTTTCAGAATACATCCTAATAAACTCCTCTATATTAATTGCCTCTTCAACTTTAAAATTCCCAATCCTGGTTCTGCGCAATTTACTAAGATAGCCTCCGCAACCAAGTGCCCTTCCAAAATCGTTTGCTAAACTGCGTATATACGTTCCCGTTGTGCATGTTACCCTAAATGAAATTACAGGCAATTCAATGTTCGTAATTTCAAATTCTCTAATGTTGATTTTTCTCGGTTCAAGAATTACGTCTATCCCTTTTCTTGCTAAAAGATAGACAGGCTTTCCTTTTTGTTTGATAGCAGAATGTATTGGAGGCGTCTGTAAGATTTCCCCGGTAAATTGTTTTGTTGTTTCCCTGATCAAATCTTCGGTAATGCCATCCAGAGTTTTAAAATTTTCAGGCTCACTTTCCAGATCGTAAGTTGGTGTAACGGCGCCCAACGTTATTGTACCTGTATATTCCTTTTCCTGCGCCATATATTCGTTGATTTTCTTTGTAAATTTTCCTGTGCATACGATTAAAAGCCCCGTCGCCAAAGGATCCAGTGTACCCGCATGACCTACTTTTTTAATTCTTATGATATTACGGATCTTTCTTACTATATCAAACGAAGTCCATTCCAATGGTTTATCAATCAGTAAAACTTTCCCCTCTTCGAAAGTATTTTCTGTCATGGTTTATAATTATTTCTATCCTAGGAGTACGGTTCACCTGTACCATATTGGGCAGGGGTGAACCCTGCCCCTACACATCAATCAAATTGCCCGCCTCGCCTTCAATTCCAAATATTTATTTATAGTATTTATTGTAAGATTTTTGGGTGAAGATAAGATTGATAAAATTCCATATTTTGAAAGTTCTTTGGCAATGAGCCTTTTTTCAAAAGCAAATTTTTCGGCAATTGTTTTTATATAAACTTCTTCCACACTTTTTGAAGTTGAATTTATCAGTTGATCCAGTTCTGAATTTTCAAATATTACTACAAGCAGTAAATGATTCTTCGCCAGGGAACGTAAATAATCTATCTGCCTGTTCAATCCTGAAAGTGATTCAAAATTGGTAAATAAAATAAGAAGACTGCGGTGTTTTATTTTACTTCTTATTTGAGTATATAGCATTTCAAAATCACTTTCCAGAAAATCCGTTTTCTGTTTATACAATAATTGTAAAATATTTTCTGCCTGAGAAAGTTTGTTATCTGCTGCAAGCACGATTCCGGGTTCATTCGAAAAAGTAATAACCCCTACCCTGTCCTGCTTTCTCAAGCAAACATTACTCAATACCAGGCAGGTATTAATAGCATGATCCAAAAGTGTCATCCCATTGAATGGCATCTTCATCAGGCGGCCTTTATCAATAATACAGTAAACCTGTTGCGATCTTTCTTCAGTAAAATTATTCACCATCAATCCCCCTTTTCTTGCAGATGCTTTCCAGTTTAAAGTGCGGATATCATCGCCGGACACATAATCTTTAATCTGCTCAAACTCCATACTCTGACCTATTTTACGCATTCGCTTATTACCACTCTCATATTGCAGGGTAGCACCGGAAAATAACTGGTAATTATGCAATTGCAAAAAAGCCGGATACACCGAAATCGTTTGTCCGGCCTCAATTGTAAATCTCCTTGCAATTAATTGTAATGGAGAGGATAAAAATAAATGTATATCCCCAAAATGATATTCCCCTCTTTGCAATGGTTTTAAGTACCACTTAATTTTTTTTTGCTGACGTGGTTTTAAAGCCATTTTTCTTTTCCAATTTCTGATCTGTAATTGTGGAGGTAGCTCATCAATTAATTCTACATGAACCGGAAATCCAAATTCATTTTTTACTATTAGTTCTATTTTGTTCTCATCACCATTACTCCAGCGGTTTCCTGTAATTCTTTGCGCAGATGGATATTTTTTTGTAAAAAATAACAGGAAATAATCTATGGCACAAAATGCAAGAAAGAATACAAAAACAGCTACAGCAATTTTTTCTAAAGCCGGAATATAAAAAGCGATAATAAACAAAACGGTTAATGCCGCGATAGCCAAATACAATCGTTGCTTTATAAATAAATCGCCAAAATATTTTTGTATCAATTTCTATGCAATTTTATTTTAATGATTATAAGATGAACATTACCTGGGCACCTCTGCTTTACTGATAATATCATTAATCAGTTCATCTGCTGAAATACCTTCCATTTCCTTTTCAGGAGTTAAAATAATACGATGACGCATTACAGGAATTGCCACTTCAATAACATCTTCTGGTGTTACAAAATCCCTCCCCATGATAGCGGCAATCGCTTTTGACGCTCTCAAAATTGCCAATGAAGCGCGGGGCGAAGCGCCCAGATAAAGAGAAGGATTATTCCTGGTTTCGTTTACAATCTTTGCAATAAACTCCACAAGCTTAGGATCAATTATCACTTCATTTACAATATTTCTGTATTCAGTGATTTGTGCAGTTGTAACAATCTTCTGCACTTGATTCAACAATGAATTCTGCGCAACAGACTGTTGATTTAAAAGTATGTTTATTTCTTCTTCTACTGTAGGATAACCAATTACAATTTTAAACAAAAACCTGTCTAACTGCGCTTCAGGAAGGCGATAAGTTCCCTCCTGCTCAATAGGATTTTGCGTTGCAATGACGAGAAAAGGAAAGTCCATAAAATGAGTGATCCCATCAATAGTAACCTGGCGTTCTTCCATTACCTCAAACAACGCGGATTGTGTTTTGGCAGGAGCGCGGTTAATTTCATCTATTAAAATAATATTACTGAAAATAGGGCCACGCTTAAATTCAAAATTTGCATCTCTTGGATTAAAAACAGAAGTGCCAAGCACATCACTCGGCATCAGGTCAGGTGTAAATTGTATTCTCGAAAAATTAGTATCAATGATCTTTGCAAGAAGTTTTGCTGTGAGTGTCTTTGCTACACCTGGTACGCCTTCTATTAATACATGCCCATCACATAACAATCCAATCAATAACAGATCTACCATTTTATTTTGACCAACAATTACTTTACCTATTTCATTTCTTATATTGATTACCGCATTGTTCAGTGTGTTGATATCTATGCGTTGCTCAAACAGATTTTCTTCCATCAGTTTTTATTTTTTTTAAAAAGATCAATCTTTTCATTGAGTTCAATTAACTCTGTATCAGTTACACTTTCCTGCAACTGAATATTTTTAATAAGTTCAAAAAGCCCATTAGTTTCATTTTGTGAAATGCCACTTTTCCTGGAGAGAGAATTAATAAATTCACTATTGATAACTGAGGTGCTGATAAAATATTTTTTACGTAAATATTCATAAAAATAAGTAATCATTTTATCTGAAATATTTTTATTGTTTTTCTGCTGCAAATAAAGCCTTCCTATAGTTTCTGTAAAAGCTACTGTGGCATTGCTGTTTGGTTTTATTGTGTCAATAGTTCTCTGCTTTCTTTTTATGTTAAAAGCTGCAAACAATAAAATACCGGCCAATGCAAGATAAAAAGCCCATAACAACGGTGGATTTTGCTCTATTACATTTAAAGAGGAAAAATGATCATTGTTATTTTTATTGCGCGGATTATTTTTATTGCTTTCTGAAGAAAAATCTTTATAATATTCATCCCAGTAAACATACTGAGGATCGAAGCGCAGGTAAGCGGTTACGTATTCAAAATATTCATAGTTGTCACCGGTCAGTAAGAAATAATTACTGAAAATGCGTGGCGCCAAATGAAGATACAGTCTCCCTTTTCCTGAAAAAAAAATTAAATAATCCGGAAGATTTTTTTCATTTACACCCAGAACTCTTGCATAAGAAGTATCGTAGCTGTTGAAATAATTTAAGAAAGGGAAATAGTAATAACCATATTTTGAAGTTTTAAAACTGTTGTCATAGAACATACTTACATGCGTATCACGCATTTTACCATTTACCTCACTTACGATTTCACTCTTACGGTCAATGGTGCAATAAAAAGCATCTAATAATTTGCTGTCAATGTAGTCAGCAGAAATAAAAAGATCATTACCTGCTTTTATATATTCTATCATCGCATTTACCTCATTCGCAGAAAGGACAAGGTTTTTAGTGACCAAAAAATAAAGAGAGTATTTGGTGGAATTATTTTTAATATCCTCCCATGTCTTGTCAAAGGGTTTATCAGCAATATTGATCCAATAATCAGGAAACTCAGCCTGAAACCCTTTGTACGCAACATACGAACCAAAAGGCAATTTATCTGTATTGCGGTAAGTTTCAGTTAACGAAGGTATCCGTTTACTTTTCTGTAGATCACAACCGGATAACACAGAAAAAATCAGCATAATAAACAACCAATATTTTAAAAATACTTTCAATGTAGCTTTAAACTTTTTTATTAAATACAATAAATTCCTCTTTTAACCGCTGGTAATCTTTTTCATTGATCAAAAATTTTCCATACCATAAATACTCATAATTGCGGGTCAGCAATCGAAATTCCCTAAAGTAATTATTCGGTTTCATTTCACGCAGATAATCATTATTGGTTTTGTCAGGCACAAAGTTGATGATCCCTTTCTCAGAAAGGTTTCGGAGTGTTTTTAAATATAAATACCTTATTGCCAGATTAAAATTATTATTATTTTCAGCTTCAGAAATTAAAGAATCATATTTTGAAAGATCGCCTAAATCCAGAGATAACTCTTCATCGTTTTCTGTTATTAATTTCTTTTTCTTTATAGCAAAAATTCCATTTTTAAACAACACTTTATAACCAACAAATGCAATAAAGATAAGTGCCAATGTCCAAAAGAATATTTTCAGAGGCAAGCTGTTTAAGATATTATTAAACGCCGAAACTTCAGTAACAGTTCTATGTTTTCGAATTATCCTTCCTGAATTTTCACTAATAGATACTGTGTCCGATCTGATGTTTTTTTGTTTTCGTAAAAGGCTATCAAGATAATGTATATATACAAAATCGCGGCTTTGTTTCCATTTCATGATCTTATCACTATCATCTAAAGAAATATTTAGAGTATCAGTGTCATTAAAATTGTGAAATGAATCTTCAGTTGAATAAGATTGCGATTGAATTCCTTCGTCTGAAGTGTTTAAAGAATCCTTCGATTGTGCGTAAGCATCATTCGCATAACACATTAAGAATACCAGTAAACAAACACCCGCCTGCATGAAGCAGCAGGGCAGGAATATTTTGAATTTACTTTTCATATATAACGCCATCCTTTACTATTTTTCCATCTTTTAATTCAAAGCCTGTATTTTGTAAGCGAACAGGATACAAAAAGAAATACCAAAGTATCAAAAAGAACGAGCCGGCCAGAATAATAATACTGAATGGAACCGGTAGCCCGATATCCACTGAATTTTTCTGAAAAGTATTGCTCATCAGATGAGTAATATAACTTTCAAAAAAAGCGGCGACAATAAAAAAAGGAATAAGGCTTATACATATTTTCATAGCGTCTTTGGCGCCGCGTAAAAAAGATTCTTTGCGTGTATGCGTTCCCGGGAATAGCCATCCGGTTCCGAGAATTATTCCCGCACAACTTGCGATTACATTTGACGTAATTTCGATAGTGCCATGAATCCATATTACTAAAACCGATTGCCAGCCGAGGCCTTGTGAAAAGAATATATATTGAAAACACCCGAGCATTACTCCATTTGTCCACATAAATAAGATGGTTCCTATTCCAAACAAAACTCCAAAAATTACAGTTTTAAATGCTACACTGATATTATTAAAGGCAATACGTACAAACATAGAAAACGGATTGTCATCTTTATATACACCAAACGGATCTCCCTTCTGAATAGAAGCAATAGTCTGATCGTAATAACCAGGCTGGACCTGATGATTAAAAAACTGCCGGGCATAATCCGCATCAGTAGTAGAAGAAATAATTCCTGCGAAAACAA
>DASSHD010000404.1:0-2403 GCA_035693085.1 Hanamia sp.
AAAATATTGTAGTTTAACCAGAAAGCACCACTATCAAATTGCCATTTGCTAATATTATTGATTTTTTCTAAATCCCTTTGTGAAGCATAAAAACTATCTATTTTAGTTTCTTTAATGTTAACTTTTGGTGTAGCCTTTGCATAGTGCAACTCTAAAATAAAATCTTCTCTAAATAAGGTGCTATTGTTTGATGGTTTTAATGTATAAAAAACTAAATCTGCCTTACTTTCATTCCAAATAAATTTCCTTACGCTTTCAATTTCGCTTGAGGACAATTCTGTGGTAATTAAATAGAAAGATGTGTTAGTTTGATTAGGGTTTTCATAAAAATAAAAGGAATTTTCAATTTTCTTATTTAGTTCTGAACTATCTTCAAAAAAGACTTCCCTTGATTCTAAATTTCGCTTAAAATCAAACCCTAAACTAATAAAAAAATCTTTTATAATATTCATCCTATTAATTTACTCAGTAAGACTAAATAATTTAGCAAAGAAAAGAAATATATTGCAATATTAATAAGAATATTATTAAGAGGCTTATCCTTTTCCAATTTGGCTAACTAACGCAAGTTGATAGATAACAGTTAATTTGTTAAAGGTGAAAGCCACTATGAATATTAATATTTTTAGTAGGAATCCTTTAAAAGTAACTGCATGTATTTTTCTTAAAAATAAATTCTTTATTTCACTAAACGTTGTCTCTATTCTTTTTCTGCTATATTCTTTTAAAAACCTCATCCAAGGATCATCTTTTCGTTTTGAATTGGATCTCCTCTGAATCAATAAATTAAAACCATCCCCACATTTTATATCTTCTTCAATACCATAATCGGTGTATGCAGAATCTCCATATATGTTACTTTCAGGTGCAACAGTTAGAGGTAATGTTTTAAGGGCCTTCACATCGCTTTCACACCCGGGAACAAAACTAAATTCAACAGGAGTTCCTGTTTGGGTAGTAAGTACCTGTACTTTTACGCCATAAAAATATCGTCGCATACTGCTTTGCTTTCCTCGCCATCTAAAGGAATTTTTTGGTCGTACAAAAAGGAAGATGAAAACGTTCCCACTATTACTTTTACCACTCCTTTTTTTAAAAAAGAAATTGAGGCATCGCTTTTCTCTAAATCTATGAGATTAAATGGCATTTTAGGTTTTATATTAGTAAATTAAAAATAGCACTTTTATTCCTTATTTTTTATCACCAAAAATTGTTTGTGTTTCCATCTTACAGAAAATGCCTTTTTGAATCCTTACAAACATTATAAGCTTACGGTTGTTTTTAGAAAAATAATTATTTGATTGGCAAAGTACTTTCACTTGGATTCAATTCTTTTCCAGATTTATCAAATAATTTCATTAATCTTTTGATTTCTGATTTAAGCATACACTCAAAATTTACCCAGGTATATATGGAGGTTGCATCTTCCCTTTCACATAAATGAACCTCATTTGTTTTTGAATTAATATAAAGCAGCGAACCATCCCAATCGTATCCGCCAATGAAAAAAAATTCACTTTTTGAATTAAACGGCCTTTCAAAAGTATTAGTTGTAACAATATTGAATGGCTGCCAAACGTCATCCTCATTCCGTTTGTAATTTCGTCTAAGACCGTACAATGAAAAGGTTGTATTAAAAATTCCGAGACCATTTGATATTTCTAAAAAGCTTTTAAAGTCGCCAGGAACTTGTAAATTAAAGTTATTTTCCAAAGAATTGATATCTTCATTAGATAGCGCTGCATATATACAGTGTAACCAGGCATTCGGTGCTATGTGAGGTGCTTTACCAATTAAGAGCGTCCCGTCAGACAACAGTATCTCTCCTAAATACTGAAATGTTTTTAGCGGATCTAAAATATCTTTAGTCATGGATTCAAATTTAGTCCCCTGATTTTTATTTTTCAAAAATTTTCCCGCTATTCTTAGTCTATCCATAACTTTTAGTTTCGCTATCCTGAGATAGTATCTCAAGACAACCACACTTTTATTTTTTTTGTACACTCTACGTGCAACTTGGGGTAAGTGAGAAGCTTACATAAGCACGTATTACAGAACTAAATCAATAAAACTGCTTTATCCAATTAAGGCTGTCTGGAAATTCTTTGCCCATTTTTTTCCATCTTTTCGTATCAACTAAAAGCACATTATTTTTAGGATTTGTAGTATCAAATAGGACTGGGAAATAAGAGTTTAATAATTCAGACTTTACAGAGTAGGGAAGTCCAGAATCAATACCTCCAAAATATTTTATCTTTTTAAATACAAAGTAATATTTAATAACAATATTTCCTCCTTTTGGGGTTCCATAATTGATTTCTTAAACATATGCTGATTCAATCATGCCGTTTCGGTATAATGATTCTCTTTTAAAAAATTTATAACCTAAATAGGCAGTAGCCA
>DASSHD010000405.1:0-9078 GCA_035693085.1 Hanamia sp.
CTAGTTTCAGTTACAGGAATGCCCGGCTTATTTGAATTATTATCGTCAAAATCAGATGGCGCTGTAGTGCGCTCCCTGGAAGATAATACCACCAAATTTGTAAGTACCCGTCAGCACAATTTTTCACAGCTTGAAAGTATAGAAGTTTTTACCACTAAGGACAATACGACACTTGCCGAATTGTTTAATACCATGAAAAAAAGCAAAGAAAAAATACCGGATAACAACGAAGATCCTAAAAAGCTGAAAGGTTATTTTGAAAAAGTGTATCCTGATTTGGATTTTGAAAGGGTGTATGCAAGCGATATGAAAAAAATGGTGAAATGGTATCACATCATTGAGAAAAATAAAATTGAAATAAAAGTAAAAACCGAAGAAGAAAAGGAAGCTGACGATTTAAAAAACAGCAAATCTGTACATGTAGAAAATGAGCATGTAAAAGATATGAAGCCACAACAGGTAAACCCCAGAAAAATAGAAAGCCGGGGAGTGAGATAATTGAAAATTGATAGTTGAGAAATTTTATTATTCTACTATTTATTATTTTAAAACTTTTTAACCTGTCAGAAATTGAGCGCTAGTCCCTCACGTTAAATTCGAATAAAAATTCTGATTATTTTTTCGTTTACTGGAAATTATCAATCCTCTAAATCTTATAAACTCGGATTCGTAATAACACACTATGACAGCCAACATTCAAAAATTAAAAAGAAAATATCTTCCGGAAAATTTAATCATTTCTGATTGGGCGTCTATTGAGCCTTTTTTTAAAGAACTTTTGGAAAGAAAAATTAATTCAAAAAAAGAACTGGAAAAATGGTTACAAGACGTAAGCGAACTGGAAGCTATGATCAATGAAGATTCGTGCTGGCGGCAGATAAAAATGACCGTTGATACTACTGATAAGAAGGCGGAAGAATCGTTTAATTATTTTTTCACTGAGATCCAGCCACGGATTCAGCCTTATGCATTTGCTATTAACAAAAAGTTAGTTAATTGTTCGTTTACTGCTGAATTGGACAAAGAAAAATACTTTACCTACCTGCGTTCCATTCGGAAACATATAGAACTTTTCAGGGAAGAAAATATCCCGATCCAATCCGAACTATCGGTGTTGCAGCAGCATTATGGAATGATTACCGGCAAGATGACTGTAGAAGTTAACGGTAAAGAATATACGCTGCAGCAGGCTTCCAAATTTTTTGAAAGCCATGACAGAAAATTGCGTGAAGAAGTTTATCGCAAAATCAATGAAAGAAGACTTCAGGATAAAGATGCATTGAACAAACTTTTTTCTCAATTAATTGAAAAAAGAAACCAGGCAGCGCTCAATGCAGGTTTTGAAAATTATCGTGATTTTAAATTTAAAGAGCTGGGCCGTTTTGATTATACTAAAGAAGATACTTTCAAATTTCATGAATCCGTAAGGGAACAGGTATTGCCCCTGGTAAAAAAAGTATATGAGCGCAAAAAGGAAAAATTAAAACTTGATACTCTTCGTCCATGGGATATAGAAGCAGAGCCTGAAGGCACCAAACCCCTGATGCCTTTTGAAACAGGAAAGGAATTGCTTGATAAAACCATTGAATGTTTTACCAGGCTTCGTCCGTTCTTTGGCGATTGCCTGCGGAAGATGGATTCTATGCAACGTCTTGACCTGGAAAGCCGGAATGGGAAAGCTCCCGGCGGCTACAGTATGCCCCTTACGGAAACAGGAGCACCGTTTATTTTTATGAACGCTGCCAAATCTATGCACGATGTTACTACGATGGTGCATGAAGGAGGCCATGCTATTCAAGCGTTTCTTACTCATGATCTTGAATTAAGCTCATTCAAAGATTACCCAATGGAAATTGCTGAAGTAGCCAGCATGGCCATGGAACTTTTCAGCATGGATCACTGGGATGTTTTTTTTGAAAATAAAGACGATTTGAAAAGAGCTAAGGAACACCAGCTGGAAAGAGTAATAACCCTTTTCCCATGGATTGCAGTGATAGATAAATTCCAGCATTGGATTTATGAAAACCCGAATCATTCAATAGAAGAAAGAACATCTAACTGGATGCGCATTGTTAAAGAATTTTCGGAGGGAGTGATTGATTATTCCGGATTAGAAAAATACATGGAAAATGGTTGGCAAAAACAACTGCATTTATTTGAGGTGCCATTTTATTACATTGAATATGGAATTGCACAATTAGGTGCTATTGGCCTTTGGATGCAATACAAAAAAAATCCGGAACAGGCGTTGGATAATTATATAAAAGCCTTAAGCCTGGGCGGTACCAAAACCTTGCCGGATTTGTACCAGGCAGCCGGATTGAAATTTGATTTTTCCTCCGAGTATATTAAAACGTTAATGGAATTTGTGAATGAAGAAATTGTGAAATTGTGATTGTAGGTGCAAGGCATGCCTTGCACCTACAGTCTATTACCTGCAAACTGAATTTTTCAGTCATTTAGTTTCTTTTTTAGTAGCAAAAAAATTACGATTTCTCTATTATATAGTTGCCATGATTATGAAAGATAATAATTAAGCAAGGAAGATTTGACTTCCTCTATTTCCTTTAGCCCTTACAAAAAAATCTTTTTGATTTTTACCGGATTAAATATTTATAAATGGCGTTTGTTATTTTGTTGCAAAGGCAGAGAAGATAAATCCGATAGCCATCTGATTTGAGAATCCGTTCATTTTCATTATAGCCATTTAATACAAAAACAGAAATCCTTATTATTTGTTCTTCTACTGTAAATTTTTTCCCAATAATGTTTTAGTTTTATTTTTTCAAAAAGATTTGATGCAAACTACATCTGCCACCAACAGGAGAAATATTATTTTCCTCGTCATCGTAGCATCCTTCGGGTACTTCGTTGATATCTACGACCTCGTTATTTTTTCAATTGTACGAATTCAAAGTTTTCATGACATAGGTATCCCGGTGACGGAAATGCGCACCGGTGGCGAATATGTACTGAATATGCAAATGGGAGGTCTATTGCTGGGTGGAATTATATGGGGAATTATTGGCGATAAATTCGGTCGTATAAAAGTTCTTTTTGGTTCTATTCTCCTTTATTCATTTGCCAATATTGCCAATGCTTATGTAAGCAATATTAATAGCTATGCCATCATACGCTTCATTTCAGGTATTGGGCTTGCAGGAGAATTAGGCGCAGGCATCACTTTAGTAAGTGAAAGTATGCACAAAGACAAACGCGGATATGGTACTATGATAGTGGCTGTAATAGGTGTTTTGGGCGCTCTCGTTGCTTTTTATGTGGCTACTCATTTTGATTGGCGCAATGCATATCTTGTTGGCGGGGGTATTGGCATTTTATTGCTGGCACTTCGTATAGGTACTTTTGAATCGGGTTTGTATAAAAATACAATGGGTAAAAATATTGTAAAAGGAAAATTCAGTATGCTCTTTGCCACCCGCGAAAGATTTCTCCGCTATTTGTATTGCCTGCTCATCGGGCTTCCGATATGGTTTGTGGTAGGAATTTTCGTAACGCAGGCGCCTGAATTTGGTAAAGCATTGGGAGCGCCTGAAACTTTAAGTGCCGGAAAGGGAATTGTTTATACTTATATCGGGATTTCTTTAGGCGATTTGTTCGCAGGACTGTTAGCACAAATTACCCGTTCAAGAAAACTTGCCGTTTTTATTTTCCAGGTTTTATTAATTGTCAGCTCAGTTTGGTATCTTTCGTCAACTGGAATCACTCCTGGAAAATTTCATTGGATTGCATTTTTTTTGGGGCTGGGAGTAGGCTACTGGGCTACATTTGTTACTATTTCCTCCGAGCAGTTTGGTACCAATCTTCGCGCCACTGTTACTACTACCGCCCCCAACTTTGTAAGAGGAGCATTAATTCCAATTACTTTTTTGTTTGAGTTTTTTGTTCATCGTTATAATATTATTACAGCAGGGTATATTACGATCTTCCTGCTTTCGGCAATAGCCATATTTGCGCTCACGCAACTAAAAGAAAGCTTCAATAAAGATTTGAATTATCTCGAAAAATAAATCAGATGTATCTAAAACATAATTCTAATAAAAAGAAAATTCGTTAAAATTCGTGTAATTCCCGGCCTTGTTATTCATGTCCTGATTTTGCATTAATTTCACACCCTGATTTTAATTAAAAAACTGAATTTATAATATGGCTACAGCGATTAGAATGCCGTTGATGAGTGATACCATGACGGAAGGAAAAATTATTCAATGGAATAAAAAAGTAGGTGATAAAGTAAAAAGCGATGATTCGCTTGCTGAAGTGGAAACCGATAAGGCTACAATGGATGTGGTCGGATATGAAGAAGGAACGCTTTTATACATTGGTGTGGAAGCGGGCAAATCTGCAAAAATCAATGATATTATCGCAATCGTAGGTAAGGAAGGTGAAAATTTTCAATCCATTTTGGACGAAGAAAAAAAGAACGATTCCAAAGAAGATAAAAAAGAAGCTAAGGCAGAAAAAAATGATACTCCGGTAGCTGCGAAACAAGCAGCCAATGTTGAATTACCTAAAGATGCGAAAGTGATCAGGATGCCGCTTATGAGCGATACTATGACGGAAGGAAAGATCATTCAATGGAATAAAAAAGTGGGAGATACCGTAAAGTCTGATGATTCACTGGCAGAAGTAGAAACCGACAAAGCCACAATGGATGTGGTAGGTTATGAAGAAGGAACGCTTTTATATATTGGTGTGGAAGCTGGAAAGGCGGCAAAAGTAAATGATATCATTGCTATTGTAGGCAAGAAAGGAACTGATGTGAGTGCTTTTGTTGAAGCTCAAAAAAATGCTCCTCAGGAATCGGGAAAAAAGGAAGAAAAGGCTGAAGAAAAAGCATCAGCGCAGCAAACAACACTTCAACTTCCTACTGACAGCACCGAAACCACCCAGACTTCTTCAATGGAAGGCGGAAGAATAAAAGCTTCACCGCTTGCGAAAAAATTAGCTGCTGAAAAAGGTATTGATATTTCACAAGTTCAGGGAACCGGGGATGGCGGAAGAATTATTAAAAAGGACATTGATTCCTATGTCCCTGCTGCGGCACTAAAAGTGGAAAGTAAAAAATCTGTAGAAGCAAAACCCGTTCAGCCCTTTACTCAAATTGGGCAGGAAAGCTATGAAGACATTCCTAATTCGCAAATGCGCAAAACTATTTCGCGCAGGTTAGGAGAAAGTAAATTCCAGGCACCACATTTCTATCTGACGATGGAAATTAATATGGACAATGCTATCACATCACGCAAAGCCATGAACGAAATCAGTCCTGTAAAAATTTCTTTTAATGACCTTGTTATAAAAGCTTGTGCCATGGCACTCCGTCAGCATCCTGCAGTTAACAGTAGCTGGAGAGGAGATTTTATCAGGCAAAATAAGCATATTCATATTGGCTCTGCGGTTGCAGTTCCAGATGGATTAATGGTTCCGGTAATTAGATTTGCCGACCAAAAATCTCTTTCTCAAATAGCTTCTGATGCTTCTCAATTGTATGAGAAAGTAAGGAATAAAAAAATATCTCCGGAAGAATATAGCGGAAATACATTCACCATTTCCAATCTCGGCATGATGGATATTGATGAATTTACAGCTATTATCAACCCACCCGATAGCGCGATACTTGCAGTAGGCGCCATCAAAGAAAAAGTAATTAAAAAGGGCGATGGTTTTGCCGTTACCAATGTAATGAAAGTAACCATGAGTTGTGATCACCGAAGCGTAGATGGCGCGGTGGGAGCAGCTTTTCTGCAAACAGTGAAAAAGTTTTTGGAAAATCCGGTTACGATGCTGGTGTGATTGGATGATATTTAAAAAATGATTTATCCTCTCACAAGCAAGCAAAAAATACAGCGAATAATTATAATGCTATGAAGGTTTTACTGATTTTCTTTTCGCTATCCATTTCTACTTCAATCCTGGCACAAAAAATTATCGGGTCTGCAATGGCCGATGATAAGGGCATTACCAATAATGAAAAAAAAGCAAAGTTTCTGATCGTAGAAAAACAAATAAATGATTCCGCTTATGAAAGGCTTGACTACCAGTTTACAGGTCCAATGATCAGCATGGCTACTTTTCGCAATAAAGATTTAAAAGTATTAAATGGGGAATATGCCGATTATCATACCAGTGGTTACCTGGCCACTTCAGGGCAATATGTAAATAATAAAAAAGATGGCGCCTGGTATGTTTATAATGATACTGCGAAAGCCATCACAAAATATACTTTCCATCTTGATTCCCTTCTTGCAACAATAGATCTTGATTCCCTTGGAAAAGAAAATAAAAAAATAAAAAGAGATACCACTGGAGAAATAGAGGCTGTATATAAGGGAGGCAATCACAAAATCCGGGCGATTATTACTTCCAATTTTAAAGTGCCCGACAGAACTATTTCAGTTCATAAAGAAGGCACAGTCAATGTAAGGTTTGTAATAGATACTGCCGGTAAACCAACAAATATCCAGGTTTTGCATTCAGTAGAATTTGCTTTTGATGAAGAAGCGAGGCGGGTTGTTTCATTAATGAACAAATGGATACCCGCTTCTGATAAAGGTAAAAAAGTAAATGCCTACCGCATCCAGCCAATTACTATTTCATTTTGACAATTAAATTTAATTTATAAAAAAAATGGGGTTCTCCATTTATTCATTATGAGATACCCAACATAAAATTGATCATAAATAAATTGTTAGTCATACTATCACGATAAAAATTTATATTTATATCCCCTTTCATCGTAAACTTTTTACATGGCATCTTCAAAACCGTTTGTTTCTCCGTCATTTACTTATGAGACACTGGAAGAAACACTTGATATAAAACCCAAAGGCGCAGAATTGTTTATTGGTATTCCCTGCGAAACTTCTTTCCAGGAAAACCGTATAGCACTTACCCCTGAAGCAGTGAGTGTTTTGGTCGCCAATGGGCACAAGGTGATAATGGAAACCAAAGCCGGCGAAGGTGCCAGCTATTCGGATCATGATTACAGCGAGGCGGGCGCAAAAATTGCCAAAAGTAAAAAAGAGATATTTGAATGTGAAGTTATTGTAAAAAGCGCCCCGGTTTGTGAAGAAGAAACCGAACTGATTAAACCCAATCAATTTATTATTTCTCCGATTCATGTTACTGCCATGAAACGGGAAATATTAGAAAAACTGATGGAGAAAAAAATTACCGCGCTTAGCTTTGAAAACTTAAAAGACGACAGCGGCCACAATCCAATTGTACGAAGCATGAGTGAGATTGCCGGAAGCGCTGTAATGTTGATTGCCGGCCAATATTTAAGTAATGCAAACAACGGCAAAGGAATTTTGGTAGGTGGTATTTCCGGCATTCCACCTACAAAAGTGATTATAATAGGCGCGGGAATTGTAGCCGAACAAACCGCGCGGGCTGCTCTTGCGATGGGAGCTAGTGTCAAAATATTTGATAACAGTATTTACCGTTTAAAACGCCTGCAAAATAATATCGGAATGCGTCTATTCACTTCCGTTATAGAGCCTAAAATTTTATCAAAGCAATTAAAAACATGCGATGTAGCTGTAGGAGCTTTGGCAGCTTCAGGTGGACGTACTCCTTTGGTTGTTACAGAAGAAATGGTAAGTATTATGCGACCGGGAAGTGTAATCGTAGATGTGAGTATAGACCATGGCGGCTGTTTTGAAACATCACGCATCACTACACACGCCAATCCGATATTCAGAAAATATGATATAATTCATTATTGCGTTCCCAATATACCAAGTGGCTTTGCACGCACTGCTTCACAGGCTATCAGCAATGTGCTAATGCCCCTGATGCTTGAAATGGCTGATGATGGCGGATTTGAGAACCTGGTGTGGTACAAAATAAATATTCGCAGTGGAATTTATTTATTTAAGGGAGCGCTTACCAATTTCCATTTGAGCCAACGGTTTGATTTAAAATTTACTGATTTGAATTTATTGATTGCAAGCAGAAGATAAGATTGTTACTCTTTAAAATGCACCCTTTAAATAAAAATCCCACAAAGTTGCTAAGGAAAATTGCTTTACATTTAAAAAAAATAAGTGAGTTTTCTCAAACAAAAGATTCACGATTTCGGCTTTTGCTACAGTATAAATAGAATCAAACCAATTCTATATTCATATCTTTTTCATTAAAAACAAATGAGATATTAAATACAAATCTGCATTATTTGTTGGTTTACTGTAAAACGCTTCATTTGTTTCTATAAAACAACAACGGCTTATAAAATTTATAAGCCGGAAAAGAGTATGTAACAAAATAAACCTAAATAATCAACATCGCATCGCCATAGCTAAAGAAACGGTATTTATCCTTAATAGCTTTTTTATATGCATCCATCATCAGATCGTAGCCTGCAAACGCACATGCCATTATTAAAAGGCTTGTTTTGGGTAAATGGAAATTAGTAATCAATGAATCGGCGATATTAAAGTTGTAAGGCGGATGAATGAAATGGTTAGTCCAGCCTTCTGATGGTTTTAATAATTTTTGTGCAGTAAAAGAAGTTTCCATCGCACGCATAGTAGTGGTTCCTACAGAGCAAATCCTGTGGCTGGTTTCCTTCGCTTTATTTACAATTTTACATGCTTCTTCATCTATGCGATAATATTCAGCATCCATTTTATGTTTGCTCAGATCTTCTACTTCTATCGGCCTGAAAGTACCAAGCCCGGTATGCAGAGTTACTTCAGCAAATTTTATTCCTTTAATTTCGAGGCGTTTGATCAGTTCAGGGCTAAAATGCAAACCCGCAGTTGGGGCAGCTACAGCACCTTCGTGTTTAGCATATACAGTCTGGTATCTTTCCCTGTCTTCTTCATCGGGCTTGCGCTTAATGTATTTTGGCAAAGGAGTTTCACCCATGAAATAAAGCATCTTCCTAAAGTCATCTTCATTACCCTCCCAAAGAAAGCGGATAGTTCTTCCGCGGCTGGTAGTATTATCAATTACTTCGGCTACCAGTTCATCATTTTCACCAAAATATAATTTATTACCCACCCTTATTTTCCTTGCAGGATCCACTATTACATCCCATAAGCGATTTTGGCGGTG
>DASSHD010000406.1:0-14978 GCA_035693085.1 Hanamia sp.
ACTATCAATGGACAGACGAAAATCTGAAAGACAAAGGATTTCAATTCATCAAAGAAGAAAAATTTAAAAACCCGGTTGAATTTACCAAAGAACAATTGATTTTATACTTTACAACGCAAAGCAACATAACAGCGGCTGTTGAAAATAAATTATCTGGTTATGAAGACATTGAAAAATGGTTAGGCAACGAGTTCACGCCATTTTTTGACCACGGGCAAAAGCGCACGATTAATTATGGTAACTGGATAAAATATTTACAGAAAATAAATTGAAAATATAATTCAAGACTGAAAGCAACAAATACAAATCTGTATTATTTGTTTATTTACTGCATGGATCAATTAAAAGCCTTCATAAGGAAATTAATAAAAAAATTGCTCTGATATAATTTTTCCATCTTTCACTTCATACAACATTATTTCATTCATCTGAATTCTTCCATGCTCATGCAACGTAACATCTACTTCTCTTCCTACTGCAAAATGATTACCTCCTATAACCGGAATGGATGTACGGGCTCCATGAAATTCTTTAATCTTCTTTATAAATTCTTCGCCTTTTTTGCGAACGTTAGCTTTACCTTCTGCATAACCAAAATAAGGTGAACCGACTGGATCAATACTTTTTACATCATCTGAAAAAAGTTCGTCCTGTATTTCAAACCATTTTTCCTGCTGTGCAAGTTCATTGAACCGGGCTGCAATTTCATGTATGGTATATGCTTTTTCTTTTGAGTTGGGTTGGCCTTTGTTTGTACTAATAAGTGCTGGCAGGCTTTGCGTTATATATTGCGTCCATCCGTTTACGCAGGCATTGTAACATTCATATTCGGGAACCAGGCCCTCATGTGTGAAGCGGAGTTGCGTCTTATTTCCCTGTTTTGATATTTCAAAAATAATTTTCGTTCCTGTCCATTCACTTTTGTCTTTGGTAAAACTAAAATAGTTGTCTTTACAAAGCCACACTACTTTCTCCCCCGGAATGGATTCTATTATTTTCATTTTGCAACGATGAACATCTTTGTATTGATAAGTAAATTCATCATTGAGTTTTTCTGTATTGCCTTCTATTTCTTCTGACCACCATCCGCGGGCATTGTTGACGGCGTTAAAAACTTCTTCGGGAGTTTGATCTACCAGAATGGTAGTGGTAAAATTTTGATTTTCCATCGTTTGATTTTTGAATTGATTTATACTATATGTTTTATTACTATACTTCTTCAGTGTCAAATAAATAAATTTGAACTTTGTCATCGGCAGCAAAATTTTTTCTGTCTGCTGCGCAAGTCTTTCCTTGTGGAGAAGCAAATGCCGCTTTAATTGCTTCTAAACTATCAAAGTGTAAAGTTCCAATTAAATAAGTTTCTGAATCGCCGGTTGTTGAAATAATTGGGCTTTTACTAACATCATACTTCCTCAATCCGGGCAGTTTTTTTGCCAGAGGAATATGTACTTCAAAATAGTGTTTGTCGAAAGTATCTTTGTCTTCCGGCGTTTTGTAAATCGCGATCATTCGTGCCATGTCATTTATTATTTTATTGATTTTTAGTTAATTTCTTTCTCTAATACATTAGCCTGTTCTTTACCTTTTGAAATTAGATTCAACAATCTTTTCTTCAGGTACTGAGTCCATGCGGGGGCGCAGGAGTCATAGCATTCTACTTCCGGAACCAAACCCTCGTGTGTGAATCGAATTTGCGTTTTATTTCCCTTTTTAGAAATTTCAAAAATAATTTTGGTTCCTGTCCATTCGTTTTTGTTTTCAAGAAAGGTGAGATTACTATCCGTTACAAGCCAGACAATTTTCTTGCCGGGAATTAGCTCTATTAATTTTTGTTTAGAATAATGAACACCTTCGCCGGCGCAAAATGTAAACTCGTCATTAAGTTTGTCTGCACTGCCTTCAAATTCTTCTGAATATAATCCTGACCACCATCCGCGAACATTTTTGATGGCGTTGAATGCAGCTTTCGGCGATTGATCAACCAAAAGAGTAAGAGTGAAATCTGATGTTTTCATTTTCTTTATTTTTTGATTAGTAATAAAAACTTTGGTCTCTTTAATTTTTATTCAGCAAAGCTATTGTCCGAATAGCACTTTTAAAGGGTGTAAAATAGACTTTATAGTGGGTTGATTTGGACACGACAATTTTCTATCTTTGCGAAAAATAATTATACAGATGAAACATCTTACCATATTAGTACCTGAAGGACAGAACAATTTAAGTAGTATAGTAGGCCCTTACAAAATATTTACAAGAGCCAATGAATATCGGAAGGTATCAGGCAAAAAAGAGTTGTTTAAAATCGAATTAGCAGGGGTTTCAAAAGAAGTGGAATTTTATAAAGGATTGTTTTCTGTAAAGCCGCATTGCAACATTTCAGCAATAACAAAAACCGATCTCGTAATCATTCCTTCATTGAATCATAATTATGAAAAAGCTTTGAAAGGAAACAAACTGATGATTGAATGGATAGAGCAGCAATATAAACATGGTGCGGCAACAGCGAGTATATGCACGGGCGCTTTTATGCTGGCAGCCACCGGTTTGCTGGACGGAAAAAGTTGCTCTACACATTGGGCTGTTGCCGAAAATTTCAGAGCTATGTTTCCAAAAGTAAATCTGCAAACAGATCTGTTGATTACAGATGAAAACGGAATTTATACTAACGGTGGCGCTTACTCGTTTTTGAACCTCATGATTTACCTGGTAGAGAAATACTACGACAGGCAGACTGCTATTTATTGTTCTAAGGTATTTCAGATTGAAATGGATCGGAACAGCCAGTCTTCATTTGCAATATTTACAGGTCAGAAATTGCACGGAGACGAAATGGTAAAAAAAGCACAGATCTATATAGAAAGTAAACCGGATGAAAAAATATCTGTTGAATACCTGTCATCCAGGTTTGCTGTGGGCAGGCGAACTTTCGACAGAAGGTTTATCAAAGCCACCGGAAATACGCCCGGTGAATATGTACAAAGAGTTAAAATTGAATCAGCAAAAAAAGCATTGGAGATCAGTCGCAAAACAATCAATGAAGTAATGTATGAAGTGGGTTATTCTGATGTAAAAGCTTTTCGTGAAGTATTCAGAAAGATTACAGGAATGTCGCCATTGGAATACAGAAGAAGGTATAATAAAGAAGTGTCTGTTTAACTTTTCCAAACGTTTCAATGCAATATCTTTTCAGAAAGATAAAAGTTTCTCTTTCCCTGTAATATGTTTTTTATTTCTTCCAAATAATCAATTATAGAATTAATGGATCTGCATTTAAACCATTCATCAAAGTTTCGGATAAGAATTGGAATTATTCAAATTCTAACCGGTTATAATATAGCACGTACAGTCTGAGGAAAAGGTTGTAATTATTTTAAGAAATCTATAAAAGGCCGCGAATTACACAAATTATCACGAATTATTTTACATTCCTTATGGAAACTGTTAGTTGATTAGTACAGTAAATCTACCCTGACTACCGTACAGGCAGGCTACTGGCAGGCAGGCAAACAAATTATGCGAATTTTTATTTTTCCTCCTTTAGCATTTAGCTTTCAGTTATGTGGCAAATAAGTATCAGTATTTACAGTTGCGCTTAACTCATTTAGCAGCATATACAATCCAAAGTTGGTCCTGTCTGTATAAATAAAATGCTTTACTCCACGAGGCTGTTTAAACTCCCGCATCTTCCTTATTTTTTCGCTCCAGGCATATATATCTTCAAAAAATTTTGGCTTACTAAAATCAAAAATCCTGCCGGCATAAGGCATAAAAAAAAGAGAGATCATCTCTTTATAAGCCTTATAATAAAATTCTATTTGCTTTTTATTATCGTTGGGAAGAATCAATTTCAATTCGCGAAAAGCCCTTATGGTAGCAGTTTTATCTTTCATCAATCCCGGTGCAGCGAGAGAAAAAAACGGATTATAAAAATCATCCGGTAATTCTTTGATACAACCAAAATCTATGATGGCTAATTTTTCATCTGGAGTAATTAAAAAATTCCCCGGGTGAGGATCCGCGTGTACGGCTCTTAATTCATGCTCCTGAAAATTATAAAAATCCCACAATGCCTGCCCGATTTTATTTTTCAGTTTTTGCGAAGGGCCAGTTGCTAAAAATTCTTTCAAATGCAATCCGTCCATCCAATCCATCGTGATGATTTTATCAGAAGAAAGTTTAGGATAATATTGAGGGAAAACCGTGTTCTTTATTTTACTGCATGCTTTTGAAAATTTAATGGAGCGTTGTATTTCCAATCTGTAATCAGTTTCTTCCAACAGGCGATCTTCTACTTCTTTTATATAAACATTCAATTCTTTTTCGTTCATATCCAATATATGAAATGCAAAAGGTTTTACTAATTTCAGATCAGACGAAATGCTGTCTGCAACTCCGGGATACTGAATTTTCACGGCAAGTTTTTTACCATTTAACGTGGCCTCATGTACCTGTCCGATGGAAGCGGCCTGGGTTGACACAGGATTGAAGGTATCAAATATCTCATCGGGAGGTTTTCCAAAACTTTTTATAAATGTTCTGATGATCAGCGGACCGGAAAGAGGCGGTGCATTGTATTGCGCCTGGCTAAATTTATCCACGTAAGCTTTGGGCATGATATTCTTCTCCATACTCAACATCTGAGCTACTTTTAACGCAGAGCCTTTCAGTTGGCTTAACGAATCATAAATATCCGTGGCATTGTCTTCATTCAGTTCATCCCGGTTTAGTTCAGGATTAAATAATTTTTTTGAAAAATATTTTACATAATTTCCACCAATCTTAAAACCGGTTGTTACAAATTTTGCTGAACGTTCCACCTTCGTGGTTGGCATGGATTCCTGCGTTTTCATATTTTATTTATAGCATTAGGCAATTACCCAAATTAAAAAAGAACCACGGCCTGCCTCGTCGGCAAACAGGTTACAAGGGTTTTCACCGATTCTTTTGTTATTTTTTTCAAATAGAAACTTTCCCTTTTGCAGGATTATAATTCAACAATTTGTCAATGTAACTGATCCAATTTCTTAAATGCCCATTTTTTCTTTAAACTTTCCGTTACGTGCTATGAATTTTCCATACTCAAAAAGATTATCAATCGGAGATCTTTGAAACAGGTCGAAAGTAACGTTGATTCCTTTTTCTATCGCTTCATCTGTCTTTTCAAAAGCAGGGCTATCATCATCTATCCAGAAATTGATGATAAAACCAAACTGAATCCACAGAGCATCTTTATATCGCTTGCTGAAAAATTTTCGGTCAGCTAATTCACCTTTATCAAGACCGTCATTAATGGTTTCCTCTGCAAAGTCCTGAAATAAAGGTTTCACTCCCGACAATACATACGGCGTAGTCAATCTTTTTGGATGTTCCTTTAAAGTGTAAATGATAAAGCTGCGTTGTATTTTCAATACTTCTAAGTAACTATAAAAAAATGAAAGCACTTTTTCACGGGCCGTATATTTAGTCCATACTTTCTGCCCCCTTATTTTAACAAGGGTTTTTTGTGTCATATCTTCCCAAACAGCTTTTTCTATTGCAGTAAATGAAGAAAAGGATTTATAAAAATCTGCTTCGGTTATTTTAAGGCTTTTAGCAAAATTATAAACTGATTTAGGTTGTTCGCCATGTGTTAAAACATAGTCTATGTAGCTTTTTTTGATTTGATCAGAATTTGCCATAGTGTTGATTTATTTAGAGTGAAATGATATTTAAACAAAGATCCATTAAGTACTTTTTTTGCGACTATAAAGGTAACGCATTCAACATTCTGAGAAATGGATTTAAAATCACTATAACATTCACTTTTGGAAAGTAGGATTGCTTTTTTCTAATCTTTTGGAAAGCCTGGATAATTTTTCTGAATGTCGGAGTTATAAAATGAACTTTCCAAAAGTTTCTTTTTATAACTTCCGGAAAGTTCATCAACAGTGTTTTTCTTTTATTGTATTTTATTTTTACATTTTGAATTCAATCAAATGCGACATAGATTCCAGCTTGCCTTTTTCGGTATAATTTTCCTGTTTAATAGTTCCGATACCCGGAGATATCCATACATGCTCCTGCGTGGGTTTGCCCATGTTTCTTTCTTTCCCTAATAAATTCATAGTCGTTGTCCGGTTACCAATTACCTTCACACAATCGAATGTGCCAGCAGGCGTTGTGATCTTTTCTTTTGCGACTACTTTTCTTCCGGTGAGTGAGGTGGTTACGTCCATCCCCACATTCCCAGACTTGGTTTTCATGGTAAATACAGCATCATCCAGCGTTTGCCCGGGATACATGTTTTTTGGGAATGACATAAATCCATCACTAAATCCCATTTCTACATTTTCGCTTGCCTGACGTGCAGCTTCCTTATTTTCAGGATTTGTTTTTGCCATCATCTGCTCTATCGCTGAAGCAAAATCTATATATAGCTTGTCTCCTGCGCACTTGAATTGCATCGTAAATTCATTTTTTTCATTATCAGTCATATTCACATCAGCTATTGTAACAGCATCTTGTTTATATACTTTATCAATGATCATTTGAGATTGATTTACACTCTTTCCCTTGCCATCCTGAACTTCAAATTTCATCATGGATCCTTCTTTAAACCAGATAAAATCGGTGCAGTCGCCTCCAACCATAACCAATCCATCCGCTAAATTAGCAGTGGTAGGAACCTGTGAAGTTGCAACAGAGGTAGATTTGGAATTATTGGCTTCTGCCTTTGCATTCGCTTCATTTTCTTTTTTTTCCTGCGCAGCCTTCAAAGATTTGTCCGCTTCATTTTCTGTTGCGTCAAGGGCTTTATCAATGGTTTTGTCCACCTTACGGTCAGCCCTCTGTTCAGCTTTCTGTTCAATTTTTTTCCCGAGTTTCTTTATAATTTGCGCATTGCTTTTCATAATTGAAAATCCACTCATAAGGAATATCACGAAAAAGAATTTCATTAAGAAAAAAGAACTTTTTTTATAATACCTAAGAGGACTTGGTATGAATTGATTTGATAAATCCGAAGCATGCTTTTTTTTAATTTTCAGAAACTCCAAAAAGGTTTCATTAAATATTGTCCATAGTTTTTTCTGACGAATTTTCATAATAGTAAAAATTAAAATGGTGAATAAATTAAATTGAAATATTACTTTATGAGGACCATAAAATAAGGCTCCTGCAAGTAACTATTGGCTTTACGGGGATTATGGCATCAGAGCTTTGCTCTTACAGGCGTAGTCCTGTATCCATTTTAAACAGTCGTTTTCCTGTTTGTGTATCTCTCTTGAGAAGAGTGGCTTTAAACGACTTGCGTAATGTTTTACAACTTGTGCCTTTGTGAATATACATCATATTATTCACAATAATGAAAGTATCTGGCTTCAGCACTTTACCGGTTTCATTTTACTTTCTGTATAGGCAGTTTTTATTGAGAGTTCAAGGAAGAAAAGTTCAAAATAAAAAATAAATCAGGGTTATAAGTTCGTTTACTGCATACATCTTCTTTCACTGTCGGACTTTCCAAAAGTTCCTTTTTATTATAACATTAACTTTTGGAAAGTTGGAAAAACACTTTCCCGAATTTCTGAATCAGGAAATGAACTTTCCAAAAGTTCCTTCTATCTGTTTAGATTTCAGGTTCATATTTTTCAAAAAAAACTTTGTCTTTGTTAGCTCTGATAAAGTTCATACTTTTTTTAAAGTCCGATTTTATATTTGGCCTCAAAAACTTTATCCAATCCGGATTTTCTTCTTTTTTGCACCATGCATATAACGCTAATGCATATCCCCATTCCTTTTGCTTGAGGTAGCCAATACTGTTATAGCCATAGCTGCTAAAAGTTTTATGTTCCTTAAAAGAAGAGTTGGCATTGAAGATACCTAACCCAAAAAAAACCGGCGTTAAATCAGTTAAAGCCTCGTCATTAAATATCCGGCGCCTCTCTCCTAAAAGTTTAATATGAGAAAATTCATGCGCAAGCGTAGCAACCAAATTTTCCGGATCGCTCAGGTTTTTCTTTTCAATAAATATTTCATATTTGCCTTGCTTGTTTTTGCCAAAATACATACCTGCCGAAAGCTTTTCATCACTTCTTTTATCTATCTGGCTGAATACCGTGTAACCGAAGCCCCCACTAAATTCATGAAGATTCTGTTCATAGTTATCAAGTATTATATCATTTATATTAATCTCCATCTGGTTTGCGACAATTTCCGCTGTCTTTATCATTGAATCTTTTGACCCGTCATATTTAATTGGAAAGTGCTCAGGCGTTGGCAGCAGCATTATCCTGGAGGCCATATTTTTTTTACCAAATTCCTTAACAAGCCAAAGAAAATTATTCTCCATCCAAAGTCTCATGTGCACATCTATCGGGCACTCATTATTTTCTTTATTTGAAAAAAGTTTAAACATAAGCGGTTAGGATATCAGAAGTTAACGATCAGTAACTATTTAAAAAGTGCTAAACGTGTAAATATCATTTGTAATTAATAATGAATTATTTGCAGATGAAGATATATAGAAAATACGAATGATAAAAGTCAGATCAAAATCCCTGAACCTTTTAGAACTGAACTAAACTTTTGCAATTGAAATTGTCAGATTCAGAAGATTTATCGAACCATGTTTTCAGGAATACCTTTCTCTTAATAATTCCATCATATACACATTTACACCCCATTGATCAGAGATTGGTTTACCGGTTTCGGGTAATGGAACCATGTAAGGAAAAGGGCCAAACTCCGGAGTAATCGTAAATATTTCATCGCCTGGCTTTTTTCGCTCAGCTATTTTATCCCACCATATAAGATGCGCCTGTAAGGCTTGCTGCCATTCAGCGATACGCGGGTCAGGAACCTGTGGCCCTTCCGTATAACCAACCCTTGCATGTAAATGCTCCGTTCTTTCTATAGCAAGATTAACAGCTTCCGGTTGGTCTTCAAGAAGCGATTCTGCTACGCAAACCCAATGCGAAATGTCGAGCGTTATTTTAAGAGAAGGAATTTTTTTCAAATATTCTTTCGTGACATGCGCAGCAAAAGAAAATTTATTCCGGTGTGTTTCATGATAGATAGCAACACCGGTTTCATTAGTAAATTTTTCAGCTTCTTTAATCAATGAATAGTTCTGTTCAAAACTGAAAAAATCCCTTCCTGTTTGGGAATCTATTTTACTGGCTTTATAAGGTTTTAATTTTTCGAGCCATACACTATAGGCATCAAAATGCTTTGAAAAATCTGCCTCGTAAGTATCATAATGCTGAGGTATCAGAAGCATGTTATTTTTTGCAGCAAGGTTCCATATCTCATCCATTGTTGCAGTGGGAAAATCGAATGGGATTCCAAATTCAATTCCATCATAACCTGCATTTTTTGCTTTTGGAAAAAAGTCTTGCCAGGATATATTTTCGGAACCCCATTTGGGACAGAAGAATTTCATGTTCATCGTTACAATCCTTTTATTATTTTCAATTTTTCCGGTCTTAAATAGGGTTTATTTAAATCAACAGTTCCTTTGTAATCATAAGGATCATCACCGGCTACCATTACAATATCACGCAGGTCTTCTGTTGGCGGTAGCTTACCATCCTGGTCCCAAGGCAACATAGATTCGGCACTCATATAATGATTCACCAGAGCCTGGCGAAAATGATCTGTTGTTTTATTTCGCAGAGAGCTATGAAATGTATAACCATTAAAAAATACTACTGTGCCGCTTTTTACTTCTACAGGAATTATTTCATCACTTTTAAAATCCGAAACATCAATCGTATCCTCATCAGCGTATTCATCGTTGGTATTGGCAACACGCCTGCGCATATAGCCTGGTTTATTAGAACCGGGAATAATCCAAAGGCATCCGTTTTCAACTGTGGCGTCATCCATGGCAATCCACGCTCCTACTAAAGATTTATCACGTGTGGGAATATAATATTCGTCCTGGTGCCACGCCTGGCCTGCCTTCCCCGGTGCTTTTACAAAAAGCATAGATTGCATGCACTTTACATTAGGGCTTACAATTGATGATAAAACTTCAGTAACATTTTTATGCGAAAGAAAATCTCTTATTAAAGGAGAAATTTTATGTGGAAAATGAATCGCCACATATTTTTTCAAAACTTCTTCATCGGTTTCATCTTTCACATCCAAAAGGCCTTCTATATTTCCCCTGTTGCCACGAAAAATTTCAATGGTTTCTTTTTTCAATACAGCAATATCTTCCTGGGGTATCAGATCAGGTACGATCAGGTAACCATAATCATGATAAAATGAAATATTTTCTTTCTTTAATTTTTTGTCATGAACATTACCATCATTAAGATTCATAAAATTGATTTTAGAATTTTGATATTTTGGAATCAAAGTTACTGTTTTCGAAAACTTCTCATCAGTAAACAAACAAAAAAGGATTATTTTGTTTTATGCCGGGATTTTTCAGTGATGAACAAATAAGAATAAGAAGAGCAGATTTCTTACAGAAGGAGTTATTTTCTGCTGAATTGAAAGCTAACTCTGCATTAGTTAATACTAATTTAAACCGGGCAATTAATTAGCTGGAAGCATACAATCTTGAAATCGGATTATTGATCAACTTCGGGGAAAATTATTTAAAATTTAAGAAACTAAATTACTCCCTACACCCCGGTTCGTGTCTCTCACGAAACGAAACTTTCAATTGTTTCAGATAGTTACATTCCTTTTCTCCTTCTCAAAACTTTTCCCCCTGTTATCCCGTGCCATACGTGAGAACACAGATAAATTTTTATCGAAAATGAATTTAAATAACAGTCTTGTATAAGATTTGTGCGACGCCAAACCATCGTAGTATTCGCCGGCTATTTTATGTAATGCCGGCAAATGATTCCAGGGTACTGAAGGAAAATCGTGATGCTCATTATGCAAACCCACATTAAGGTTTACCACATTTAAAGGGCCATAATAACTTTTGGTTTCCTGTAATCCATCGGTAAGAAAATGTTCCTGGATCCACCTGGCGCCTAAAGGATGCAGTCCCACCGAAAAAAAGAAGCTGGCTAACAAAAAAATAACTCCTTTCCATCCAAAAAAAACAAAAATTAAAGAAACAAAAACAATTTGTATGAGCCAGTTAAGCAATACGTCTTTATCAAATAATTTAATTTCTTTGTTCAAGCGGCCAAGACGGCTTGCCTGTACTAAAGGGTAAAGAAGCAACCACAACGTTTTTTTAATGGTAGAATTCCCAACAAGATTCGCTTCACGTTTACCGGGCATATCAGCATCAAGGGTTTCAATGCCCTGAAAAGCATGGTGCTTTAAATGATACTTTTTAAATGAAGCAGAGCTTGCGAAAACCAGCGGAAGATTAGCAACCAAACCTGCAAAAGTATTCAGGCTCCTCTTTTTAAAAACAAGATTGTGCGTACACTCATGTACACATACAAACAAAGTGTGATCGGCAAAGGCGCCCACAAAATAAGCCACTACAAATATTAACCACCATGAAGCATCCTTTAATAAAAATGCAAGGGTAGTTTGCAACACAACACAGAAAAGGATAACCAGGAAAGTATATGGATTACGGCCAATTAATTTTCTTATTTCCGGGTGTTTTTTTATCAGTTCTTTTGTTCGTAATTTATGCGGTTCGCATTGTTCAGACCAGAAAAAATCCGTTTTTTCTTTCATTCTGCCTAAGTTATAAAAAATTTTAGATTAAATATCACAATAGCTTTTTTGCTTTTGTATTAATTGAATGTTTGAAATATAAAAACTGACTTTTATGAAAGAAGTTTTGGTTCAATATTTAAAAGTCACTTAAAACGGGGAACAAAATAAGAAAGGATTTTCAATTTATGGAATATTTATTTTTACAAAAAAGATTTTTAACTATCCATATTCAGCTTTCCACGGTTCGCATATTCACGAATGGGAAAATAACAAAATTTAAAAGGTTCCTGAGGCAATGAACTTCGTAAATAAATATGGATGGCTCCTGGCCGGGATTGCTGACAGCAACAGAAATAAAGTTATAAAAGAAAAAGTCCGTGGAAATTCCATGGGCTTTCTACAAAAGAAACTGATTTTATTAATAAGGGAAAATATACGTATATACTTTACCGTTGTTTCCATTTGTCCAAACTAATTTTGCATAATAAAAACCACCTGCAGATGTTACCGGGCAAGCTGTTTCAGGGTTACCGCTTGCATCAAGCCCATAAGTGATTACAGAAGTAATTTTATCTGACCTTATTATTGAATCCTGGCCGCTGGTTAAATTAAAATTACACGATTGCTCAAATATTTTTGGAGAGGTAATCATATTAGTAAAGCTTACACCAAAACGGGTAGTGCCCCAAATTGCAATATTGTTATTAGTACCATCGGAATGAGTGCCAGTAACTGTTTCTACAATTCCATTGTCATAAGTAAACACCCTGTGCCTGGAAACATTCCAATCGCGGGTTAAGCCACTGCCGAATGTAATAGACAGGTTGGCGGAAATATCATGTACAATAGGACCAGAAGTAGCTAAATCCTGAAGAAGGCCGCCGCTTGTATTGGTAATTGTTTTGGTACCATTAATTACAATTGTTTTACCGTCCCTTACGCGCGTAATGGTTAATGCATCAATTGTAATAGTTACTTCCGAACCGGCTTTCTTCCAATGCTGCCCTTTGGGTACGGCTATAGTTACAGTACCTGTGCGTGTACGGTTGCCACTGCAATTGTTCCCATTATAAACAATAGTAATTGTTTTAGTACTGGAAGTAGTGTCGTAGGTAATGGTGGCATCGCAGACAGTCATGTTAATATTATCAGCGCCGGCGGTTCTGCCGGAAATAGTTACATTTCCGTTCAATGCCGCAATAGCATCGTTGGATACAGCATTGCTTTCATTCGAGACCATTGTCAGGTCGTCAGAAGATGTTTGTACGTTCGTGGCTGTTGTTGTGCCGTCTGTGGTTGAATTGGCATTGTCTTTTTTACATCCCAATAATACAATGCTAAATGATGTGGCCAAAATTGTTAGCCGGAAAAGGTTTTTTGTTTTCATAAAGTGATTTTTAAGTTTTAAGTCAGACACGGTTGCATGAATAAAGTTTAACTGATGTTAAAAAAATAATCGAAAAAATCAGAAAATTTTCAGGCATCAGGTTAAAACGAAAGAAATGCTTATTTCATTGTAAATGGAAAAGTCATATTTTATTGACGGAAGGATGGTAATAAAAATTTTAGAACGTAAATTGTTGTTTATCAGTGAAGCTGTCCTGTTTATTAAAATTACCTGTTTAGATTAAAGATGATGGCCTACCCCTTCTATTCGGGGATACGCCGATGCTTATTTGGACTTTGAACCAACTCACCGCCTGGCTGAAATTAAAAATACAGTAAAGCAATAAATTTCAGCGATTCATCCTTATGTCTTTGCGGCTTATCCAGTTAGGGCGCTTTCTTCTGCGGCCTGAACGATTAATGTTTAGTGCCTCATTGCGAAGCACATTCCAAACTTATAAGGTAAATAGAATCATCTTTGTGCCGTGGCAATCTCATCATTTTGCCTTTGCGGTTTATCCGGTCGGGCTGTTTGCCTTCGGCGGACTGAACGATTTTTTGCCTCGCTCCTATCCCACGCAGGGATACTAAGCTGAAAGCTCAAAACTGATAACTTTACATAATCCAGGATTTCAGGAATTTCCTGCGGGGATAAATTTTGTTTTTCATTTCGAAAAATTAATTTAAGAGAAAGAAAAATCAATGGTTCTTTTTTCTTTCTCACTTTGCATTGCTAATTCTATAATGCGTATGGTGTTCCTCGCCTGTAAAGGGGTAACGATAAGATCTGCCTTTCCTAAAATAGTATGGTAAACGTTGAGATAATACGCTGCATAATCACCTTTTTCACTTTCAATTTTTCCAACAAAATGCTGCCCGTTCACATTTGTATTTAGCGTTCCCCAGATATTGGACGGTTCCACACCCCAGTTGGCTTTAGACAATGAATTAAAACCAGCTTTGAGCGCTTCTTCCTGCACATCCAGCCCATATTTAACAAAGGAGCCATCATTACCCAAAAGGATAAACCGGGGCAAAGGCTCTCTTACCAGCATACCTCCTTTTATGGAAGCTTTTATATTCGGATAATGCAGGATTACTTCAAAATTATCTACTGCTTTCGCACTCTTTCTTTGTATTCGTAAATCCGCAGTAACGGCCTCGGGTAGCCCAAATAAAACCTGCACCTGGTCAATAAGGTGCGAGCCTAAATCATATAAAATTCCGGTTCCCGGTGCATCTTCTTCGCGCCACGCATTAGGTCTCAAAAAATTCCTGAAACGGTCATAGCGGCTTTCCAGTTCAACGATATCACCCAAAAATTTATTCTTAATTATTTTTTGAAGCGTATGAAAATCGCTATCAAAGCGCCTGTCGTGATACACTGATAATACCAGGTTTTTGCTTGCCGCTAATGCAATTAATTCATCCGCTTCTTTTGTATTTATTGTAAATGGCTTATCAACCACTACATGTTTACCCGCCTGCAAAGCCTGCATTGCCAGTGAATAATGCGATGTATTAGGCGTAGTAATAACAATGAGGTCAATATTTTCATCATTAAATATTTCTTCAGAAGTATTTACACTTGTAGCTCCCGGGTATTTTGCTTTAATTATGGCCACCTGTTCGGGTTTTGTTGCCCTTATTTTCACCAATTCCAAACCCTTTACGGATGTTAATATGGGTGCATGAAATATTTGGCCGCCCGCTCCAAACCCAATTAAACCAACCCTGATTGCTTTTTCCATTCTCTTAAATTATAAATTAAAAACCGAATTCTTTTACAAAAAATAAAATTTCTGCGCCTGCCATATCTTATTGGGTCGAGTAGGCAAAAGTATTTCAACCTAAGCCTCTCACAGAACCGTGCGTAACAGTCTCCCGTTACACGGCTCTTATTATCCAGACACCTTTACCGACATTTCCAGTGCGCAAACAAATGGGGAGTGGATTTCCTT
>DASSHD010000407.1:0-5529 GCA_035693085.1 Hanamia sp.
TGTAATAAAAAAAATGCGATTCAGTCTATTTTTTCTTCTCACAGTGTTCTCTCTTTTTCAGATTTCGTGTAATAATCAAACAAAAAAAGTTCCCGAAAATAAAACTAACCAACCTGAACTAAAGCCTTCTTCAGAAACATTTTCAGGAACCTTTTACGGTATAACTCCATGCGCCGATTGTCCGGGAATAGAAACGACCATTCATTTCAACCCTGATTCTACATTTATTGAAAGCCTGAAATACATGGAAAGAAATTCTTCATTCTCTGATACAGGAAAATGGATTATCTCACAAAAAATAATTACAGTTACATTCTCGGGGAAAAACCAGGAAAAATATTTCTTAAAAAAATCTGATTCATCAGTATCAATTCTTGATGCTGACAAAAAAGAAATAGAAGGGCCTTTAGCTGAAAAATTTATTTTAAAGAGAAAATTTTAGCCAACATCTCAAATGTTTTCCTAACAGTAAAGCTACAAAAAAAAGCAATTTCTATTTTGGCCTACAAAGGAGATTTTAAAATATTCTGAACAATTGCATCAAAGGATTTTAAATAATACTTCCTTTTGATTAGTATAAAAATATAAAATAGATTAAGCTTCTAAAATGCTGGATAAATAAATTCCTCATTCGGACAATTTTAAAACAATTTCGTCCTTAATCAAGCGATTTTCCTATTCCAGTATCTTACACTTAGTATTTATATGGAGCAGGCTATGAGATCATGGAAACCAGGCCAGTTTACAAAAGAAAAAGAAATAAATACTCTTTAAAAAGAATTAGATTTATGCCATTTTTATAGAAAATAATTTTTTATAAAAAGAATCTCACCCTATCGAATAATTCATGTTGTAATAAATTAAGCGCCTACGTATTTACTGACTGAAAAATAAATTTTTTAATGAAAGCAAAATCTACCAAAGGAAATTCTCCCGTTATTGAAAAGCTACGGCATTCTGTAAGTGAAATTCCTAAATCCGTGTAAATCTGTGATTCAGACAATTGATGATATTATGAAAGTGTATGCCGGGGAAATAAAAGTAGAAAACAAAATGAATTTAGAAATAAGTCCATTGACAATAATATACACAAATGAAAAATAAACAAACATTACAATTAACAAAAGATGAATTGCAAAAACAGCTAAAAAGAAAAAGCGCCTCTTTGGAGCGGATGAAAAGGAAAATGAAAATTAGTGAGGAAGTTCATTCAAGGGAAGCACAGATAGAAGCTGCATTGGAAAAAGTGCGCTCATGTTCTTTAGCCATGCATAAAAGTGATGAACTAAGGGATGTTGTTAAGGTAGTTTTTGAAAAATTACAGGAACTTGATTTTGCAATAGATGGAGCGGCTTTTATTGGTACTCTTATTGAAAACTCGCAGGATATTAATATCTGGATAGGTGATAAACATGCGGAATATCCATCCTGTTTTAGAACACCTGTTTATGATGCCCCATCAGTAATGGATATTTTAAAAGCCAAAGAATCCGGTGCGGATTTTTTTTCCAGGACTTATTCTTTTGAAGAAAAAAATAAATGGTTTGAATATGCTTTTCAGCATACTGATTATAAAACGTTACCTGATCAATTAAAAAACTGGGTTTTGGAACAACCATTTCTGACCCAATCTTTCGCGTGGGCAGAAAACTCAGGAGTTGGTATCCACTTTCACCATAAAATAACGCTCTCCGAAAATGAAATAGATATTCTGAAAAGGTTCTCCAAAGTTTTTGAACAGGGATATGTTCGTTTCCTTGATCTGCAAAAAGCTGAAGCACAGGCAAGGGAAGCAAAGATAGAAGCAGCTTTAGAAAAAATACGATCCCGTTCATTGGCTATGCAGAAAAGCGATGAGCTGAAGGATGTTATTGCAGTTGTTTTTGAAAAATTGAAAGAGCTCGGGCTGGTTTTTGATGGAGCTGGTATTCAGTTATTCAGGCACGGTTCACGGGATTCCGTTTTATGGGTGTCCAGTGAAATTTCTGAACCTTCACTTATTAATCTTCCTTATATTGAGAAAGCAAATGAAAATAGTGAGTTCATTAACACCTTGTGGACGGCAAGGAAAACAGGAAATGATATTTACAACAGAACTTATTCCTTTGATGAGAAAAATAAATATTTCAATTATGTTATAAGTAACAATCCGCAAATTCCTGCAAGCATACGGGAGTTAATGTTTCAATCTCCCAGCTATACCCTCACAATGATCATGAAAAAAAATTCTGCACTAATAGCAGATAGCTTTTCAGGAAAAGCTTTATCACTGGAAGAATACAACATTTTAGGAAGGGTAGCTAGTGTATTCGAGCAAGTATATGTTCGTTTCCTTGATCTTCAAAAAGCCGAAGCTCAGGCAAGAGAAGCACAGATAGAACTGGCTTTAGAAAGAGTGAGAGCCAAAACGATGGCGATGCAAAAAAGTGATGAACTTAAAGAAGTAATTCAGCTTGTATATGACCAATTCGTTCACTTAAATATTTATATTGAACATACAGGTTTTCTTATGGATTATAAAGAAAGGGATGATTTGCATATCTGGCTGGCTGACCGGCACCTGGTTCCCTCAGAGGTAACAATCCCCTGGTTTGATTCTCTACCCAATAACAGCATTAAAGAAGCAAAAGAAAAGGGGCAGGATTTCTTTAAATACCTTCTGGATTTTGAAGAAAAAAATAAATTTTACCAGGATCTTTTTATGTTCATTCCCGGCGTGCCAGAGGAAACTTTGAAATATTATCTTAATTGTCCCGGCCTTGCCGGATCAGGTGTATTGTTGGAAAATATTGGTTTGTACATCGAGAATTTTGAGGGCACTCCTTATACAGATGAAGAGAATGATACACTGATGCGCTTGGGAAAAGTATTTCAGCAAACCTATACCCGCTTTCTCGATCTTGAAAAAGCAGAAGCCCAGGCAAGGGAATCACAAATTCAATTGGTATTGGAAAGAGTGCGTGCAAGGACAATGGCGATGCAAAAGAGCGATGAGCTTTCTGAAACGGTATATGTTCTTTTTCAACAGTTCAATGAACTGGGTGAAAAACCTGACCAGGCAACAATCTGGGTAATCAACGAAGATGAAAAACTAATCGAGTATTGGGTTACGATGTATGGAAAACCAATAAATAAAGTATTCAAATTTTCTATTGACGAACCGAACGTCACCAATAAAATTTATAAAGCTTGGAAAGAAAATAAAAAATCTTTGATGATTGATTTGAGCGGAGATGCATTAACAGAATTTATGGCGTATCGTGCTGAGAAAGGTGGTGCAGCAATAAATCGGGACGAAAAACGAAGAGTCATTAACGTCGCTTTTTTCTCAAAGGGATTACTGAATGTACAATCCAATGAAGAACGTTCTGAAGAAAGCATAAAGCTCCTGGAACGCTTTGCATCTGTGTTCGAACAAACCTATACCCGTTTTCTTGATCTGCAAAAAGCAGAAGCACAGGCAAGAGAAGCGCAGATAGAATTAGGATTAGAAAGAGTGCGCGCCAGGGCTATGGCTATGCAAACTTCAGAAGAACTTAATGCGCTTATTGGAATTGTGTTTACTGAACTTACAAAACTGGATTTGGTTTTAACAAGATGTGTAATTATAATTTATGATGCTGAAACAAAAGGAGCACAGTGGTGGATGGCAAATTCAGAGGCTCCATCGGCACCAATGAATTTTTTTGTAAAGTATGCTAATCTTCCATTTTTTAATATGTACCTGAAAGGATGGGAAGAACGTGATTTAAAATGGCAATACATACTCGAGGGCGAAAACAAAATTATTACCGATAATTTTTTATTTAATGAAACAGAATTAAAAACATTGCCTGATTTTGTAATTGAAGGGATGAAAGTGCCACACAAAGTTTATCTGAATGCATCGTTCAACAATTTCGGAAATCTTACTCTGGCAACACTTGAACCTTTATCGGAAAAGCATTTTGATATATTGCTTCGCTTTGCAAAAGTTTTCGATTTAACTTATACACGTTTCAATGATTTGCAAAAAGCAGAAGCACAGGCAAGAGAAGCTGAAATTCAATTGGCATTGGAAAGAGTGCGCGCCAGAACCATGGCAATGCAGAAACAAGATGATTTGCTGGGGGTACTGGATTTGTTAGTTGAGCAACTCGTAAAACTAGGGGTGAATCTTCAAGTCGCCAATTTCAGCAACGGAATACCCGGCGGAGATTGGGATTTGTGGATTGAGGTGGTAGCAGACGCTAATAATATTTTTAATAATTATGTTCATTTTCCCCGCATAGATCATCCTTATTTCCACCATGTGGAAAAAAACATTGAAAGCTTCAGAAAGGATGGTACAGATCTATTTAAAGACGTGTTCTCAAAAGAGGAAAAAGACTCCTGGCAGGATTACATTGATACCCAAACAATATATAAAGATTTAACCTCTGAAGAGATCCGGCAGTCAATGTATGAAAAGCCCGGCTATACCTGGTCAATGATCATTTTGAAAGACACCTGGGTTTCAATTTGCAGGTACGATACGATACCTTTTAGTGTTGAGGACGATGTTTTATTAAGAAGATTTGCTAATGCATTCGGGCAAACTTATACACGTTTTCTCGATCTGCAAAAAGCCGAAGCACAGGCAAGAGAAGCACAGATTGAAGCAGCTTTGGAAAGAGTGAGATCAAGGAGTATGGCCATGTTTAAGAGTGAAGAATTATCTGATGTGATCACTGTTGTTGCTGACCAGTTACAACAGCTCGACGTAAGATTTGAACATGTAAGCTTTGTCATCAACAGCGATGCAGAGGATTATCATTTCTGGACTGCATTATATGGTAAGCCACATCCGTATGAACTTAAAGTTCCTTACCTGGATAACCCCATAGCCAACCGTGTAAAAAAAGCCAGGTCCCAGGGTATAAAATTTTTCCAGGATACACTTACTCCTGAGGAAAACAGGCTATGGCTCGAACATGCTTTTAGCAATAACCCTGTTGATTTTTTTACACCCGAGGAAAAAGCATACGCTATAAGCAGGGGTTTTTCAAGGTCAATTGCCCTGATGCCCAATATCATGCTGGCCGTGGGTAACTATGCATCTAAGCCATATTCAGATGATAACAACGATATCATAAAAAGATTCGCTTCAGTCTTTGAGCAATCCTATACCCGTTTCCTTGACCTTAAAAAATCGGAAGCACAGGCAAGGGAAGCACAGATAGAAGCAGCTTTGGAAAGAGTCAGAAGTTGTACCCTTGCCATGCAAAAAAGTGATGAACTTGCCAATACATCTGCAGTACTTTTTCAACAGCTCATACATTTGGGTATTGCACCAAACCGCCTGTACATCGGTATTACAAATGATAAAAACACCGACATTGAATTCTGGATCACAGATGAAGACGGATCAAAAGTAAGTACTATGTTTTCCGGAGATGCCGCTAAAAATATTTCGATAAAAAAAATGTATGATGGATGGAAACAAGAAAAAAAATCCATCGTCATTGATATGCGCGACAAAGAATTGGATGATTATTTTCATTATCTTGG
>DASSHD010000408.1:0-27283 GCA_035693085.1 Hanamia sp.
GCATTGCGGTTGAAAGATTCTTTAATAAAAAAGCATTACGAAAGAAAGCATGGGCCGGATAGCTATTACGGCCAATCGTGAAGTTGTCCTCCTGAGCTTGCCGAAGGATTACCAGTAAAACAACAAATAAAGCAAATTGTCAGTCAGTTTTAAAATAAAACAATGAAAGAATTTAAACAACTCGAAGCCTGGTTCGTAACAGGAAGCCAGCATCTTTATGGAGACGAAACTTTAAAAAAAGTGGCCGATCATTCAAAGATTATTGCAAAGGCTTTTAATGATGCCGCTACAATACCTGTAAAGGTTGTCTTTAAACCAATCGTAAAATCTCCGGAAGAAATCTATGCCATTTGCCAGGAAGCCAACAGCAGCAACAACTGCATCGGCATCATCACTTGGATGCATACTTTTTCTCCTGCTAAAATGTGGATCAATGGATTGAAAATTTTACAAAAACCGCTATGTCATTTGCATACTCAATTCAACCGCGATATTCCATGGAGCGATATTGATATGGATTTCATGAATCTGAATCAGAGCGCACATGGCGACAGGGAATTTGGCTTCATTATGACGAGAATGCATAAACGAAGAAAAGTAGTTGTCGGCCATTGGCAAAGTGAAAGTGTGCAACAACAAATCAGCACCTGGTCGCGGGCGGCGGCAGCGTGGCACGACTGGCAGGGTGCAAAGTTTGTTCGATTTGGTGATAACATGCGCTATGTAGCCGTGACAGATGGCGATAAAGTAGAAGCCGAAATGAAGTTTGGATATTCAGTAAATACGCATGGCGTCGGCGACCTCGTAAATGCGATTCATAAAGTAACGGAAAAGCAAATTGATAATTTATGTAATCAATATAACGAAGACTATAAATTAGCTTCTTCCCTGAAAAACGGAAAAGAAAATTACGCTTCATTACGTGAAGCCGCTAAGATAGAATTAGGATTAAGAAAGTTTTTAAAAGATGGAAATTTCAAAGGCTTCACCGATACTTTTGAAGACTTACACGGAATGACACAATTGCCCGGAATAGCCGCTCAGCGCCTAATGTCAGATGGTTACGGTTTTGCTGCAGAAGGTGATTGGAAAACTTCAGCGCTTGTTCGTGCCATGAAAGTGATGGCAACCGGATTACCTGGCGGCAATTCCTTTATGGAAGATTATACATATCATTTTGATCCCAAAAATGAAATGGTATTAGGCTCGCACATGCTTGAAATTTGCCCTTCTATTGCAAAAGGAAAACCTTCCTGCGAAATTCATCCTTTGGGAATTGGCGGCAAGGCAGATCCGGTGCGTTTGGTTTTCAACGTGGGCGGTGGCGAGGCTTTGAACGCTTCCATGATTGACATGGGAAATCGTTTTCGTTTGTTGGTGAATGAGGTAAAAGCAGTAGCTCCTGAATATGATTTACCAAAACTTCCTGTGGCAAGAGTTTTATGGAAACCATATCCTGACATGGCAACCGGCTGTGCAGCCTGGATATTGGCGGGCGGAGCGCACCATACTTGTTTCAGCCAAAACTTAACATCTGAACATTTGGAAGATTTTGCCGACATGGCCGGAATTGAAATGGTGTTAATCAGTAAACAAACAAATTTGCGTGATTTTAAAAATGAGTTAAGGTGGAATGAACTTTCAATGAGATAAAAGATGAAGGTGCGAGATAAAAAGTGGTGCATTTAAAGGTTGCCAACCTTGTACATGTATGTTCTCAAGTTAAAACGAACTTATTAAAGGTTGGCAACCTTACGAAAATATATTCTTTTAACCGGTATTCTTTATTCAACAACAAAAATTAAAATAATTACCATGTCTATTCTCCTCAAGGGATTTCTACTTTCCGGCGGATTAATTTCATTAAACTGGGCTGATTTGCTCATCATTATTATCTATTTCCTGATTGTATTGGGAATCGGATATTACCTCGTGAAATTCACTAAAACGGGAGATGATTTTTTTCTTGCAGGAAGAAAGATGACCATGTGGATCGCAGGACTGGCTTTTATTTCCGCTAACCTGGGTTCGCTGGAATTGATGGGCTGGGCGGCAGCGTCATATCAATATGGAATATTAGCGGCGCATTGGTATTGGATTGGCGCTATCCCGGCGATGCTTTTTTTGGGTATTATAATGATGCCATTTTATTACATATCCAAAACCCACTCCGTTCCTGGTTATTTAAAATTGCGTTTTGGTAATGGCGCCAGCATGTTATCAGCCATTTCTTTTGCTTTTATGACGGTGCTCATGAGCGGCGTAAATATGTTTGCCATGGCTTTGGTAATGAAAGTAATTCTTGGCTGGGATCTTAACTTCAGTATCTGGGTATCTTCTATTACTGTAATGGTTTATGTAGTGTTAGGTGGGTTACTTTCTGCTATATTCAATGAAGTATTGCAGTTTGTACTCATCTGGGCAGGAGCCTTGCTGGTACCTATTCTCGGGCTTGTAGAAGTGGGCGGCTGGAAAGGTATGGTTGCCAGGATACATCAAAATCTTCCTCATGGCGATTACACGCACATGTGGAGAACGTTAGGGCATTTTAGTGATAACCCGATGGGTATTCAGTGGATGGGTATTGTGTTTGGTTTAGGATTTGTTATTTCATTTGGATACTGGACTACCGACTTTCTGGTCGTTCAGCGGGTACTGTCGGCAAAGGATTTGCGCTCGGCGAAAATGGCCCCGATTATTGGTTCAGGATTTAAAATGCTGGTTCCTTTAATTGTGATATTACCCGGACTAATTGGGCTAGCAGTGATGCCGGGCTTAGTAGGCCAGGCCGAGGCTGCGGCAACAGGAGCGCAGAGTTATAATGAAATCCTGCCTTTGATGATGGCGCGTTATTTAGGGCCGGGACTATTGGGATTGGGGATTACAGCCCTTATCGCTGGTTTTATGTCGGGCATGGCAGGGAATGTCACGGCCTTCTCCACTGTATGGACTTATGATATTTACAGGCCTCTTCATTTTAAGATTACAAAGAAAGAAGCCACTGATAAACATTATGTAAATATGGGTCGGTGGGCGACTTTCGTTGGTGTTCTTATAAGCATTGGCACAGCTTATTTGGTAGAGAATGCCGCCAGTATTATGGATTATGTCCAGGCATTATTTAGTTTTTTCATTGCTCCATTATTTGGTACAGTTATTCTTGGGATGTTGTGGAAAAGGACAACAGCAGCAGGAGGGTTTTGGGGATTGCTTGCTGGTACAGTATCTTCTGTTGGCATGTGGGCATGGGTAAGATTAGACCCGCGCGCATTGGCCATCATCACAGGTTCTGCCGATGCAAAAGCAATGGCAGAAGATATGTATCGCGCGCTTTGGTCATGGATAATATGTGTACTCGTAACAGTATTTGTTAGTTTTGCTACGAAGCCTAAGCCCGAATCACAGTTAGTTGGATTGGTAAGAGGTTGCACCGAATTGCCTTCAGATTCGCATCTTCCTTTAACTAAGCGCCCGATTTTTTGGGCAGGAGTGGTATTTGTTGCTTTTATTATTTTGCAAATTATTTTCTGGTAAAAAATATATTTTATGCATGAAAAAGAAGGTTTTTCAATATGGTTTTTTGTAGGGATAATGTTAGCCATTTATGGCCCTATTATTTTAATCGCAAATATCCCGGGGCTTTCTACAAGCCAAAACCCACATGTTGTTTTGGAACGATTACACGCAGGCGTGTGGTGGGGGATTTTATTGACATTGCTGGGTGCACTCTTTCTTTACCTTCATTGGCCGGGGAAGCATTCTTCTACCCTTGATGATAAAGACAATAACATTCTATCCGATAAGATGGAAGGGAAAAATTAATGGCGGTAAGTGCATCCGGCGTGGATATTTCACCTTGCTTACTTAAATTAAGTCCAGTATCAATTTCATCATCTTTGGTATATTTAATATCATTGAATTCTTCTTTGTACTAAAATAGGTGCAGGGAACAAAATGGGAAATACCGGAAGACTCAAAACTATACTAACTGCAAAAAATAAATTAAGATGAGTATTATTAATGAATACAAAGTCCACGACAGGATGCTGATAGCAGTGGATTGCATCATTTTTGGATTTGACGGAAAAGACTTAAAAGTCTTATTGATCAAACGGGGTTTTGAACCGGAGATAGGCAATTGGTCTTTAATGGGAGGTTTTGTAACTGTTGAAGAAAGCGCCGAAGATGGAGCTATCCGGATACTTAAAAAACTTACCGGCCTTACTAATATTTATATGGAACAGTTGTTTTGTTTTGCAGATGTTGATCGTGACCCCGGAGGCAGAGTTATTTCGGTTGCTTATTTTGCATTGATAAAAATTGATGATTATTCTGAGAAATTGATGAAGGAACACAATGCCAAATGGTATAACATAAATAGTATTCCGGTAATGATTTTTGACCATGAAAAAATGATACTAATGGCCAAAGAGAGACTTAGGCAGAAAGTAGCTACACATCCTGTCGGTTTTGAATTATTGCCGAAAAAATTTACTCTTTCACAGCTACAAAACCTTTATGAAGCTATCTATGAAACCACTTTTGATAAGCGAAATTTTTTAAGAAAAATATTATCCCTGGGCATCCTTATTAAATTAAATGAGAAAGAAAAATCTCTTTCAAAAAAAGGTAGTTTTTACTATATGTTTGATTATAAAAAGTATAAAAAACTGGAACAGGAAGGATTGAAATTTACATGAGTTTTAATAAAATTTCTCAATGGATTTGGTATGGTAATTGATAGTTATGAAAAAACAGATATCAACATTGAGCAACGCTCTCAACAATAGAAATCCTTCGGATTTCATAACATAATGATAGTAATGCCCTACATAAACTTTCAGTAAATTTGCATTCAAAAAAAAATAATATGGAAACTGGTAAATTTGACTTTGGAATGATTGGCCTTGGCGTAATGGGAAGTAATCTTTTGCTCAATATGGCCGACCATGGATTTTCTGTAATTGGCTTTGATACAAACCCTGATAAGACAAAAGCTCTTGAATCTTCTGCCGGCAAAGACACTTCTATTAAAGGAGAAGTAAAAGGAGTGAATTCCCTGAAAGAGATGATTGCATCTTTAAAAACTCCGCGTAAATTAATGATGCTTGTTCCCGCTGGGAAACCTGTGGACAGTGTGATCGGCGATTTAAAACCGTTGTTGCAAAAAGGAGATATTATTATTGATGGCGGTAATTCTCATTATACAGACACTTTGAAAAGAATTAATGAACTAAAAAACATTGGTTTTCATTTTATGGGAATCGGAATTTCAGGTGGTGAAGAAGGAGCACGAAAAGGTCCAAGCATTATGCCGGGGGGCGATGAAGAAGCTTACAAAGAAGTAGAACCAATTTTAAAGGCCGTATCTGCAAAAGTAAATGGCGAACCTTGTGTAGGATATTTGGGGCATGATGCAGCAGGGCATTATGTAAAGATGGTACATAACGGTATAGAGTATGCGATAATGCAACTCACCAGCGAATGTTACGATCTGATGCATAACGGATTGCAACTTTCCAATAAAGAACTCCACGAGGTTTTTAAAGGTTGGGATAGTGGCGACATGAAATCTTTTTTACTGGAAATCACAGCAATCATTTTTGATAAAAAAGACGATAAAACGAATAATTACCTGGTGGATATGATCCTTGATAAAGCAGGCGCTAAAGGAACGGGGAAATGGACATCACAGTCAGGACTTGATTTACCAATCCCAATACCCACAATAGATGCAGCCGTTATGATGCGTAATATTTCTTCATTGATTGATGAAAGAAAAGATGCCGATTCTCTTTATAAGACTTCAGTACAAAAAATTAAAACTGATAAAAAAGAATTTATCAATCAATTAAAGGAAGCGTTTTATTTTGCTTCATTGATCAGTTATGCCCAAGGTTTGGCGATGCTTACAACTGCTTCTTCTGAATTAAAAATGGATATTCCTTTGCCTGAAGTGGTGAGTGTTTGGCGGGGAGGTTGCATTATCCGTTCCGCCATGTTGGATATGTTTAAAAAAGCTTATCATAATTCTTCATTAAAAAATTTATTACTCGATCCGAAAATAGCAGAAATACTATTAAAGAAAGAATCATCAATTCAAAAAGTTGTTTCAGTTGCTGCTCTGAATAATTATCCTGCAGCGGGCTTGATGGCATCATTAAATTATTATAATGCCTATCGAAGAAAATTATTGCCTACCAATTTAGTGCAGGCACAACGCGATTTTTTCGGGGCTCACACTTATCAAAGAATTGATACAGATGGAATATTTCATACAGAATGGGAGTAAAGAAGTAATAAAGTAGTTATAGTAAACAAACCTACCTGACCGGTAGGCAGGCAAATAATTCAGAAATCTGTTTTTATTTAGCCTGATAAAGCGTGTCTCTCTCCGTGATGAGAGGGATATGGCATAAATAAACTATTAAAATAAAATCATCCAAATGTTAGATTATAAAAAATTACAACCCACAGTCCTTTTCATTTTTGGCGGGAGCGGAGACTTAAATTATAGAAAGTTAAATCCTGCATTGTACAACCTTTTTTTGGACAAGGCCATGCCCGATCATTTTAGTATTGTTGGAATTGCCCGATCCGAATATTCAGATGAAGATTATAAAAAGCGCCTCAAAGAAGGAATTGATAATTTTTCAAGAATAAAAGATACAGATGGTAAATGGGACGAGTTTTCAAAAAATTTAAGTTACCTGAGAATGGATATTAATGATGACGAAGCCTACAAGAAAATTACACAGATAGCGAAGGAAAAAGAGGCACAGGCCGGCGTTCACCCTACGGTTGTTTTCTATATGGCAGTTGCCCCGCAATTGGTTCCCATTATTATAAAACATATTGGTAATATGGAAATTTGTAAGGACACAAAAAGCTCAAGAATTGTCGTGGAAAAACCTTTTGGGCACGATTTACAAAGCGCTGTAGAAATGAATAATATGCTTTCAGAATATTTTGATGAAGAACAGATTTACAGAATTGACCACTATCTTGGAAAGGAAACGGTACAGAACATTCTTGCTTTACGTTTCGCTAATGCATTATTTGAACCATTGTGGAACAGGAACTACATTGAACATGTACAGATTACCGCTGCTGAAACCGTAGGTGTTGAGGGGCGTGGTGGTTATTATGAAACAGCAGGTGCCATGAGGGATATGATCCAAAATCATATTTTGCAATTGCTTTGTATGATTGGAATGGAAGCCCCTGTTTCGTTTGATGCCAATGAGATCAGGAATAAAAAGGTAGATGTGCTGAATGCCATCCGAAGAATTCCTAAAGATGAAGTACAGGATTATGCAGCACGTGGACAATATGGGCCAGGGTGGATGCAGGGAGAAAAAGTACCTGGATATAAAGAAGAAAAAGGCACAAATCCGAATTCCAATGTAGAAACTTTTGCCGCAGTAAAATTTTATATTGATAACTGGCGATGGGAAGGAGTTCCTTTTTATGTACGTACCGGCAAACGCCTTCATGAAAAATCCACAGAATTGACAATTCAGTTCAAACCTGCTCCTAACTTTGCTTTCCCAAAAGAAGCTACAGAAACCTGGCGGCCTAACCGGCTCTCCATCGGCATCTCACCGGAAATGGATATTTGTCTCACTTTTCAGGCAAAACGTCCGGGACAGGCTATGATACTTAATCCTGTTGACATGGTTTTTAGTTACGAAGATGCTTACAAAGGAGAGGAACCTGAAGCTTACGAAACCCTTTTATACGATGTGATGGATGGTGATGCCACTTTGTTTATGCGCGGCGACCAGGTGGAAGCTGCCTGGAAAGTGGTAATGCCAATTCTGGAAGTTTGGTCATCCCGCAAACCATTGAGTTTCCCTAATTATTCTCCTGGTTCGTGGGGACCCGAAGATGCAGAAGCACTTATAGCAAGAGCCGGTCACAACTGGATTTCTATGCCTGCTAAATCAAAATCCAAAACTAATCAAGCTGAAAAAGAAGAAAGCAAAAACCCTGAGCAAAAAACTTAAAATGAAACTCCATATTTTCGATAATAAAGAAATCATGAGCGATAAACTTGCTCAATGGATTTGTGATTTAATTTCCAACACCTTAAAGAATCAGGAATTTTTTTCTTTGGTACTCTCCGGTGGTGAAACCCCAAAACTACTTTATCAAAAATTATCTTCCGACAAATTCAGGAATAAAATAAACTGGCAAAGAATCCATTTTTTCTGGGGTGATGAAAGAGTGGTTCCCTTTAAGGATGACAGAAACAATGCAAAGATGGCTTATGATATTTTATTAGATCATATTGATATCCCTGCAGACCAGATTCACATTATGCGTACCGATATTGAACCTAATTTTGCAGTGGCTGAATACAGGAAATTATTACACCTTTTTTTTAAAAGTACTGCCATCAGTTTTGATCTTGTACTTCTTGGTATGGGTGATGATGGACATACACTCTCTCTTTTCCCCGGTTCGACTATTATTAATGAAAATATTCATTGGGTAAATTCTGTTTATAATGAAAAACAGGAAATGTATCGGATTACTCTTATGCCTATCATCGTAAACAAATCGTCTAACATAGCTTTTATGGTAGATGGTTCCAAAAAATCAAAAGTTTTACAACAAGTGCTGGAAGGAGAATATAAGCCCGAAAAATTCCCGGCACAAATAATTAAACCGGAGAATGGAGAATTACATTGGTTCCTGGATAAAGAAGCAGCAAAGGAATTAAAAAATCCTTAATTGAATTTTTTGTTACAATTTCAAAAGTTTTTTATATTCACTTATGTATGCTGATTTTTCCGGAACGAAAAATTTTAATGAATATGTCTCCGTTTGATAATGCCTCCGGACGCTTCTTTGATAGTACTTGCAAAAACAAATGAACGCGGATCTATTTCACTTACAAGGTTTTTAAGCTTTCTTATTTCCAGCCGTGTAATTACCGTAAAAATAATATCAACATCGCTATGCAAATCAAACTTGCCTGGCAAGAAGCCTCTTTCGCCTTTATAAATAGTAATACCGCGCCCCATCTCATTTACGAGCCTATCTTTTATAATCTCGCTTTTCCCGGATATAATGGTAACGCCGACATAAGCTTCTAAACCTTCCACCACATAATCCACCGTTTTGGTAGCGGTAAAATAAGTAAGCATAGAATATAAAGAAACTTCAATACCAAATCGAAATGCAGCAATACTAAAGATTAGAATGTTGATCGCAAGTATAATTTCACTAATGGTAAAACTTGTTTTTCTCCAGGTATAAAGTGCAAGAATTTCGATTCCATCAATGGCACATCCGGCTCTCATAGTAAGGCCTACGCCAGCTCCCAGGAAAAAGCCTCCAAAAACAGAAACTAATAATTTATCGGACGTAATGTTATAAAGAGGTAAAATCATCAGGCAAATCCCAAGCAATAAAATACAAAAAAACGTTTTTAAAGCATAATTAAAATTAATGGCATAAATACAAATTATTATAAACGGGAGATTGGCGAGCATAATTACATAAGCCAGGTTGAAATGATATATTTCATGGATCAAAAGCGAAATCCCTGTAATACCACCATCGAAAAACCCATTGGGAACCAGGAAGCTTTTAAGAGAAAAGGCTGCTAAAATTACGCCTACTACTATAAACAAAACATCATTGACCCAATTATACTTATCAAACAACTTTTCCCGACTTTTTTGGATATTATTTCTATTTTTAAGTTGCTGCAGGGTTTTCTTCAAATTCGAATTCAACTTTTTTTGAGCAGTGGCGGTAAAATACTGATGCCCTTCGACAAATTTTATTTCTTCTTTCCTCCATTCTTCACGGTCTTTTACAAATCCCGCTTCGTGCAATTCTTTATAAAGTTTATTAGCGCCTATAAAATATTTATCAGTCCCCAGGTAATAAAGGTCTGCATCACATATAATTTCGGACAATTTAGTTTTTGGTTTCTGAGGTAATTTTGTTGCCAAAATAATTTCACATATCTCATTAATCACATCATGAGAATATCCGAATTGAGGCAGCCATTTCTTTGCCATATCACACGATATTTCTTCATGGTCAGTATATGTTTCCAAAAAACCGCAATCGTGAAATAATGCTGCTGTTTTTAATATAGTCAAGTCGCGTTCTGAAACTTTCTCTTGGCGCGCCAGACTTTCAGTAGCTGCTATCACGTCCTGGGTATGGCCGGCATTATGATAATGCAAATATGCAGGTAATTCTGTTTCTAATCTCCCAATTAAAAATGAATACGCTTTATCAAATTGCATTTGTTGTGGCTGGTTCAATTGTTTATTTTAAAATTTTCAGATAATAATAAATTCGTTTTGGCGCAAATCGCATGTTTCATTTTCTCAGTCTAAAAAATATCATTCACAAATCTAAACAATACACAAAGAAAAAAATTAAAAAATGTATCTTCAAAATTAAATTTTAATTATACGGGCAGATAACTGCTTTAAAACTTTTATTTATATTTTAAAATAATCATTTAATTTAATGGAAAAATTTTATCCTATATTTATTTGGAAAAAGGCGCCATTTCTTCGTTTACTGATTCCCGTAATAGTTGGTATTGTTCTTGAACATTTTGGTAACATACAAGTACCGGTAATTATTTCCGGTGGAATCATAACATGCGTATTTCTTATTGTATTTTCTTTTATGCCTGAAGTAACCAGGTATCGTTTTAGATGGCTACAGGGAATTTTTATTTTCGGGTTTCTTATCGTTTTTGGATTATTTATTACATGGCAAAAGGATATCAGGAATCACAAAAACTGGTATGGACAAAATTATAACGATAGTAGCTTTTTAGTAGTTACAATCAATGAACCTCCGGTAAAAAAGGCAAAATCTTTTAAGGCAATTGCTACCGTTGAATCAACTATTAACAAAACTGTTCAAAGAAAAACCGAAGGAAAGATACTTATCTATTTTGCCAAAGATTCATTTTCAAATCAACTGAAATATGGCGATCAGGTTATAATTGGGAAAAAGTTGCAATCTATAAGAAATTCCGGTAATCCTGGTGGGTTTAATTATGCACAATACATGGCATTTCAACAGATATTTCATCAGTGCTATTTAAAAAAACAAGATTGGATTTTATTAAAAGATAACAGTGCTGCTACTTTCAAAAAGATTCTTTTTAGCACACGCGATTATGTAATAAAAACAATAGGCAAGTATATAGAAGGAGGCAATGAAGCCGCTTTGGCAAAAGCATTATTGATCGGTTATAAGGTTGACCTCGACAAAGATTTGGTGCAGGCATTCAGTAATGCAGGGGTGGTACATTTAATTGCCATATCCGGTTTACATCTGGCCCTTATTTACGGATTATTATTCTGGATTACTTTACAAATTCCATTTCTCAAAAACTCAAAAACTTTACGGATCCTTGTAATACTGCTATGCTTATGGTTTTTTGCACTATTGACAGGTGCTTCTCCTTCTGTAATGCGTGCTGCCGTTATGTTCAGCTTTATTTCGGTAGGAAGTATTTTTAAAAAGAGAGCTTCTGTTTATAATTCATTGTGTGCTTCTGCTTTTGCTTTATTGTGCTTTGATCCTTTTTTACTTTGGAATGTAGGATTTCAACTTTCTTACCTGGCCGTCCTGGGTATCGTGGTTTTACAAAGGCCAATCTATCATTGGGTTTATACCAAAAATAAAATTCCGGATCTTATCTGGAAGATGGCTTCTGTTTCAATCGCAGCGCAAATATTTACCATACCACTATGCTTCTATTATTTTCATCAATTGCCATTGTTTTTTTTAGTTGCCAATCTTATAGCTATTCCATTGGCCACACTTGCACTCTGGAGTTGCATCGGTTTGCTGATTGTGTCGCCATTGGGAGTATTGCCTGTGTATTTTGGAAAATTGATTACCGGTATTCTTTGGTTAATGAATCATTCTGTTTTATTAATAAGCACTCTACCTTTTGCTTTATGGAATAATGTTTCCATATCGGTATTTGAAACTATTTTGTTATACATTATTTTCATCTCTTTTATTTATTGGGCTATCAATAAAAATAAACAAGCATTTAAAATTGGATTAGCGTTCACTTTAGTTTTCTCTGTAGTCATTTCTGTCAATAAATGGAATTATTATGGGCAAAAGAAAATGATAGTTTATAATATTCCGTTTCACACTGCTATTGATTTTATAGATGGCAACAAGAATCATTTAGTTTCGGATAGCGCTTTGTCAGAGGATAAAGTACTTCAAAATTTTAATTTAAAACCAGCAAGAATTTCTTTTATGGCTAATAATGAATCAGATATGGAAAGTCTTGTATTTCTTCAAAATAATTTTTATCAGTTCTATAATAAAAAAATATTAATTATAGATACTTCAATTTCTTATTCACCAATTCTACAGAAAGTAGTAGTAGATTACCTTATTATTTCTAAAAATTCAAAAGTCAAAATAAAAGATTTGGCACAATTATTTGAATGTAAACAATACATTTTTGACGCTTCCAATTCTTTGTGGAAAATTGGTCAATGGAAAAAAGAGTGTGAAGAATTACATTTGCAGTCCCATTCTGTTTCTGAACAGGGTGCTTTTGTAATTAATCTCTAAAAGATATTTCTTTTAAAAAATCATGCAACAAAAAATTAAATCTGCCCTTATTTCAGTTTACAATAAAGAAGGGTTGCAGCCCATTATTTCTTTACTCACCAAACAAAATATTATTATTTACAGCACAGGAGGCACACAAAAATTCATTGAAGAAAATGGTAGCAAATGTATATCTGTAGAATCACTTACTGGCTATCCGTCTATCCTGGGCGGAAGAGTAAAAACCCTTCACCCGGTTGTGTTTGGTGGTTTTTTAGGCAGAAGGGATGTGGAAAATGACTTAAAAGAAATGAAACAATACAAAATTCCTAAAATTGATTTGGTGGTAGTTGATCTATATCCTTTTGAGGAAACAGTAAAATCTACCAATGATGAAGCTACCATAATTGAAAAAATTGATATCGGCGGTCCTTCTATGATTCGTGCGGCTGCTAAAAATTTTAAAAATGCATTGGTTATTGCTGATAAGAAAGATTATCAACAATTGGAAAATATATTATCAGTACAAAACGCTGAAACTTCTTTGGAAGAAAGAAAAGATTTTGCAAGAAAAGCTTTTGATGTATGTGCACGGTATGATATTGCAATCTCTAATTATTTTAATAAAACAAATTTCGCCAACCCCTTTTCAACAGAAAAGAAAATACTTCGATATGGTGAAAACCCTCACCAGCAGGGATCTTTTATTGGAGAAATCAATGAAATTTTTGAACAACTACATGGTAAAGAACTTTCGTACAATAACCTGGTAGATGTGGACGCGGCATTACAATTAATGAACGAGTTTGATAAAAAAAGTAACTCTGATCTTGCAACATTTGCTGTAATAAAACATACTAATGTTTGTGGTATAGCCCAAAGAAAAAATGTGTCAGATGCTTTTTCAGCAGCGCTTGCAGGCGATCCTGAAAGTGCTTTTGGGGGAATACTAATTTCTAATTCTGTTATTGATAAAAAAACTGCTGATCTGATTAAAGAACTTTTCTTTGAGGTGTTGATTGCTCTGGATTTCGATGAAGATGCAATTCCCGTTCTACAAGCGAAAAAGAACCGGATCATTTTAAAACTGAAAAAGTTTCCAAAGGAACTACAACAAACAAAAACTTTATTGAATGGTTTGTTGATCCAGGATAATGACAAAGGAAATTTTGCAGAATGGAAAGAAGAAGGCGGAAGAGTATCTACTGAAGAAGAAAAAGAAGATTTAATATTTGCCAATCTTATTTGCAAGCATCTAAAAAGTAATGCCATTGCTATCATAAAAAACAAACAACTTTTTGGAAAAGGTTGTGGACAAACTTCACGGGTTGACGCAATGAAACAGGCAATTGCAAAAGCAAATCAATTTGAGTTTGATTTAAAAAATGCTGTGGTCGCCAGCGATGCTTTTTTCCCTTTTGATGATTGTGTAAAAATTGCTCACAGTGCAGGTATCACAGCATTCATACAGCCGGGCGGCTCCATCAGGGATAAAGATTCAATTGCATATTGCAAAGAAAATAACCTGGTGATGGTCTTTACGGGATTAAGACATTTTAAACATTAATATTCTTTTTATCAGAATAGGAATCTTTAATAAAAGTTCGTTTACTGTATTAAATAATGTCTTGGATCACATCGCTTAATTCGTGGATGCTATACCGTTTCCTGCATTTCAAACTGCATCTTGTGTAATTTATAATAATGACCATGCAACTTCATCAACTCGCTATGAGTACCCATCTCTTTTATGATTCCCTTATCCAAAACCATGATTTTATTTGCTTTTCGAATCGTAGATAACCGGTGAGCGATTACAATGGATGTTCTTCCTTTTATTAATTTATCTATAGCACGTTGTATCAACATTTCGCTCTCACTGTCAATGGAAGAAGTGGCTTCGTCCAAAATTAAAATAGAAGGATTGTATAACAACGCCCTTATAAATGACAATAATTGCCTTTGACCAAGAGAAAGTGTGGAACCTCTTTCCATCACATTAAAATCGTAGCCGCCTGGTAATTGCATTATGAAATCATGCACACCTATCATCTTAGCTGCTTCAATTGCCTCAGATCTATCTATCTCAGGATTTCTCAGTGTAATATTATCCAACACAGAACCACTGAATAAGAAAACATCCTGCAAAACTACCGCTATCCTGCTTCTCAAAAAATCAAGATCATAATCTTCAATTTTATAACCGTCTATTTTTATGATACCCTTGTTGATAGGATAAAGTCGGTTTAACAAACTGATTATAGAAGTTTTGCCGCTTCCGGTGTGGCCAACGATCGCGAAAGTTTCACCCGGGGAGATAGAAAAATTAATATTCTTTAAAACATAATCTTCTTTATTGTAGGCAAACCAAACATTTTTAAATTCTACTTCTCCTTTTACAAATCCTGAGTGAATCCCGTCATGTTGAGCAGGAGTTACATTTTCATTTTCCAAAACTTTGAAAACCCGCTCACTCGCTACCATACCCATTTGCAACACATTAAATTTATCCGCAAGCATTCGAACCGGTCTGAACAACAAATTAAGATACATGATAAAAGAAATAATCACGCCCGCATTAGCAGAATAATTCCCTCCCCACCAAACTAATAATCCAATAGAAAATGCCAGCACAATTTCTACTACCGGGAAAAAAACAGAGTAAGCAAAAATCGCTTTGAGGTTGGCATTGCGGTGTTGTTTATTGATCTCGTTAAATTTTTTAAACTCTTTATCTTCCACTGCGAAAGCCTGAACTACACTCATTCCGGCAATATGTTCCTGCACAAATGCATTTAACGCTGCTACCGCGTTTCTTACTTTGATGAAAGATTTATTCACACTTTCTTTGAAATAATAAGTAGCAATAATTAAAATGGGAAAGGGTGCAAGACTTATCAGAGATAACCGCCAATCGGTAAAAAACATAAACAACAAAATAGAAATAATGGAAAGCAGATCAGAAATGATCGGAATTAATCCGTTTGCAAAAATATCATTGATGGATTCAATATCATTGATGGTACGTGTGGTTAAAGTACCAATCGGCGTTTTATCAAACTGAGAAAGATTTAAACCTAGTATTTTTTTATAAACCGTTACCCGCAGATCTTTTACCACAGTTTGACCGAGCCATGATGTAATAAAGCCAAAATAAAAACGAAGTCCTGTCTCAACAAACAATATCCCAATTTGGATAATGGTAATAAGAATCAGCCAGTACATATTCTTATCAGCTATAAAATGATTTACCGTGTATTGAATTAAATAGGGCCGCAGTGGCGAAAGAACTGCGAGGATAATAGAAAGAAAAATAGAAATATAGATTTTATTCCTATATGGTAAAGCATAAGAAAAGACTTTCTTCAACACACTAAGATCCAATAATTTTTTTCGCTGTTTCTTATCCGCCATTGGGCAAATTTAAAATGAAAAAGGGAGATGGGGAGTTTTTAAGAATACAACTATTAAGTAGTTAAGGTTCTTTAAGAACCCTTTTAAAACTAATAATACATTTTACCATTTCATTTCGTTTAAATATATTTACTTTTATTTAAACAAATGAATCAATTCTCTATTTCGCAATTAGAAAAGTTTTCAGGTATTAAAGCCCATACTATTCGTATGTGGGAGCAGCGCTATAATGCGTTAACTCCAAACCGCTCTGAAGGTAACACGAGATATTACGATAATGAACAACTACGCAGGTTACTGAATATTGTAAGCCTTTCTAACCAGGTTTATAAAGTTTCGGAATTATGCACCATGCCTGATAAGCAATTATTCAAATTGGTGGAGGAGCTAAAAAATGAACCCCAAAATGAAACTGATGAATATTTTGTTTCTCAACTTATAGCTGCCGGGTTGAACTATGATGAATTTCATTTTGATAAAATATTTTCCCATTGCCTTCTCAGGTATGGAATGAAAGATACTTACCTGAAAGTAATTTACCCCGTTCTCGTTCGCACTGGCATTATGTGGACGTGTGATGGGCTGGCACCAGCAAATGAACATTTTATCAGTAATTTATTTCGGCAAAAACTGCTTACCGCTATTGATGGGCTTCCTCCTCCTAAGCCCGGATCAGAATCATGGCTTTTATTCTTGCCGGAAAATGAATTTCACGAAATAGGATTATTGCTTAGCCATTATTTGATTCGCCTTTCCGGCAAAAAAGTGATTTACCTGGGAAGTAATGTACCCACACAATCACTTATCCAGGCGGTAAAAGAAATTTCATGCAACAATCTCCTCTTCTTTTTGATTCACAGGGATTCAGAAAAAGAAATGCAGCAATATTTGAACGGCTTGTGCAATCGGTTCAAAGAAAAAAATATTTACGTAGCAGGAAATCAAAGTCTTTTCAACCAACTTAAAAAAGCAAGGAATATATTCTTTTTATCATCAATAGATGATTTGGAACAACAATTGGCTTAAATAATTTTGTTCAGGTATTTTAATTATAATATAAACATATATTAATGTCTAAAATTGCAGTCATCGGTTCGGGGTTTTCCGGTCTTAGTGCTTCAGCTTATTTATCTGCTGAAGGCCATGATGTGCATGTATTTGAAAAAAATGAAACGGCTGGAGGAAGAGCAAGGCAATTACAAACCGGAAACGGATATGTATTTGATATGGGGCCAAGCTGGTATTGGATGCCGGAAGTATTTGAAACCTTTTTTAATGACTTTGGTTATAAAGTAAATGGTTTATATGATTTAAAATTATTGGACCCTTCCTTTGAAATTGTCTTCGACAAACAACAAACATTGAGAATTCCTGCAAATTATTCTGAATTAAAATTATTGTTCGAATCTGTTGAAAAAGGAAGCGCTGCGCAATTAGACTTATTCATGCAGGAGGCAGAATATAAATACAAAACCGGCATGTCAAACCTGGCAAAAATGCCCGGCATTTCTCTTTCAGAATTTGCTAATATTGATTTAATAAAAGGCGTTATGCGTTTGCAAATATTTTCTTCATTTAGTAAACACGTGAGAAAATATTTCTCACACCCCAAACTGATCGCTTTGATGGAATTTCCTGTTTTATTTCTAGGAGCAATGCCACAGGATACGCCTGCATTATATAGCCTGATGAATTATGCAGGTTTGAAATTAGGAACCTGGTACCCAATCGGGGGTTTTGGAAAAGTAATAGAAGCCATGAAGAAGGTTTGCGAAAACAATAATGTCGTTTTTCATTTCAATTCTCCTGTAGAAAAAATAAATGTTTCAGACGATTTCCTCGATGGGATCATTGTAAACGGAAGAAAGGAATATTTTGACGCTGTTATTGCTTCTGCCGATTATCATCATGTAGAAAATGTTTTACTGTCCGAAAGTTCGAGGAACTATAATAATGAATATTGGGAAAAGAAAACTTTCGCTCCTTCTTCACTTATTTTTTACCTCGGCATTTCTAAAAAAATAAAATCAATTGAACACCATACCTTATTTTTTGAAGAAGATTTATTTCAACATTCAATAGAGATTTATAAAGATCCAAAATGGCCTTCCAACCCTCTGTTTTATGCATGTTGCTCTTCCAGAACCGATAATACGGTTGCCCCTGTAGGTCATGAGAATTTATTTCTACTGATGCCTCTTGCCCCTGGGTTGGAAGATAATGAGGAACTGCGGGAAAAGTATTTTAAAATAATGATCGGGCGATTGCAAAAACATATTGGTGAAGAAATTGAATCATTTATTGACTACAAAAAAAGTTACTGTGTTAATGATTTTATTACAGATTATAATTCTTACAAAGGAAATGCTTACGGGCTTGCGAATACTTTAATGCAAACGGCAATTCTAAAACCTAAGATCAGAAATAAGAAAGTAAAAAATCTTTTTTACACAGGTCAGCTCACGGTTCCGGGGCCGGGTGTGCCGCCATCATTAATATCCGGAAAAATTGCAGCACAACAATTATTAAAATTTCTAAAACATATACCCCATGAAGTTGCTATTTGATAATTTATCAGCACAGGTTAGCAAGAAAACTACCCAAACCTACAGTACAAGTTTTTCATTGGGTATTTACTTTTTAAATAGTCGCCTGCGAAATGCGGTCTATTCTATTTATGGATTTGTACGTTTAGCTGACGAAATCGTTGACAGTTTCGAAGGATACAACCAGCAATATCTTTTAAAAAAATTTAAAGAAGAAACGTGTGATTCTATAGAAAATAGGATTTCTATAAATCCCATTTTAAATTCGTTTCAACATGCAGTTCATCAATATAATATTGATCATAAGTTAATTGAGACATTTTTGAATAGTATGGAAATGGATTTGGAAAAAGTTGACTATAATGAAGAGAAATACCAACAATACATTTATGGTTCGGCAGAAGTTGTCGGGCTAATGTGTCTTCATATTTTTAGTGAAGGAGATATAAAAATTTATCAGGAATTGAAGCCTTACGCAATGAAATTAGGAGCAGCTTTTCAGAAAGTTAATTTCTTAAGAGATATGAAAGATGATTTTCAAATATTAGGCAGAATCTATTTCCCTAATGTAGATATGAGCCTATTCAGCATGGATACAAAAAGACAAATCGAACAAGATATTGAGCAGGATTTCCGGATAGCACTCCCGGGGATAAAAAAACTTCCCTCATCTTCCAAAGGTGGTGTTTACCTGGCGTACATTTATTACCGGTCGTTATTCAATAAAATAAAAAAATTGCCTGCACATCGGATACTCAATGAAAGAGTGAGAATTAATAATAGTAAAAAAATAGGCCTGATGGTAAATAGTGTTTTTATAAATAAAATGAATTTGTTATGAAAAAATTGATTTTTATTGTATTGTTATTTTGTGGATTTACAGCTTTCAGTAGTGTTCCGGTTGATATGAGTAAAGTGCGCTCTTTATATAAAGAAGCGGTCAAAAGTGAAGATTCCTGTAAAGAACTTGTAGCCATTTCTTCAGGCCCGAATGAAAAAAATAATCCATTAATGTTGGGTTACAAAGGAAGCGGAACGATGTTAATGGCAAAACATGTATTCAATCCTTTTACAAAAATGTCTTATTTTAAAAAAGGAAAACAAATGCTTGAAAAAGCAATAGAGCTGGATGAAAATAATATTGAATTGAGGTTTTTGAGATTTAACGCGCAAACCAATATGCCATCTTTTCTTGGATACAATAGTAGCATTGAAAATGATAAGAAGTTTTTATTAAACAGGTTTTCGCAAATAACTGAGGGAAGGCTAAAAGAGTTTGTATTGGAGGGTTTAAAAAATTCAAAATATTTAACTGAAAATGAAAAATATCAGTTAAAATAAGAAAATAATTACAGGAATTTAAAATTTATTTTAATGGAAGAACAATTGATTTTAGTAGATGAAAAGGATAATGAAATAGGATATATGGACAAACTTTCTGTTCACAAAAAAGGCTTGTTACACAGGGCATTTTCTGTTTTTATTTTTAATTCCAAAGATGAATTATTATTACAGCAAAGAGCTGATATAAAATATCATTCTGCAGGTTTATGGACTAATACTTGTTGCAGCCATCCCGTTTATGGAGAAGATATTTCCAAAACAATCAATACCAGAATGAAAGAAGAAATGGGTTTACAATGCAACGTGGATTTTAAGTTCAGGTTTCTCTATCAAACACCTTTCGATAATGGATTAACTGAGCATGAATTAGATCATGTATATTTTGGAAGATGTGATGACGCTCCGATGGCAAATCCGAAAGAAGTGAAAGATTGGAAATATATGAATTTGGAAAAATTGAAAAAAGAAATTTTGGATAATCCTCATAAGTTTTCTTCGTGGTTAAAGATTTGCCTGGGGGAAGTAATAGAACATTTTGAGACCAAATCCAACGCCTGAAAATGAAACAGTTTTATTTTAATACGGAACAGTTTCTGCCGATAAATATCAAGGAGGCATGGGATTTTTTCTCAGATGCTAAAAGCCTATCTGTGATCACTCCTCCGGAAATGGATTTTAAAATTTTGAGTGACTTAACCGATAAGAAAGTTTTTGAAGGAATGGTAATTGATTATACAATAAAACCATTATTTGGAATCAAAGTACATTGGCAAACAGAAATATTTAAGGTTGACAAACCTAAAATGTTTGCTGACAGGCAATTAAAAGGACCATATAAAATTTGGGAACACACTCATACTTTTGTTGAGAAAGAAAATGGCGTTCTCATGCACGACCAGGTAAAATATCAATTACCTTTTGGAATAGCGGGAAGAATAACACATTCCCTTTTAGTAAAAAAGAAAATTGAGAACATATTTATTTATAGAAGAAAAGTCTTAAAAAAAATATTTGAAAATGGAAACAATAATCATTAACGCATTATCAGTTTTGGCAGCTTTCGTTGGAATGGAAGTGGTAGCGTGGCTTGCGCACAAATATATTATGCATGGAATTTTATGGAAACTACATAAGGATCATCACAAAAAAGAATCAGAAGGTTTTATTGAACATAACGATTTTTTCTTTCTAATTTTTGCTATGCCGGGAATAGCCTGCTTATTCTTTGGAATGAAAAACGATTATAATTTTCTTTTCTGGATAGGCGTGGGCATTACATTATATGGCCTTTGCTATTTTTTGATACACGATATTTTTATCCACCAGCGTTTTAAAATATTCCGCAACTCAGACAATACCTATTTTAAAGCGATAAGGAGAGCGCATAAAATGCATCATAAACATCTCACCAAAGAAGATGGCGAATGTTTCGGAATGCTGTGGGTGCCTTTTAAATATTTCCGTGATTTGAAAACTAAAAAAATCAATTTACAAAGTAAAGAAGCCCTGCCTGAAGGCAGGCAGGTGAGCGCATGAAATATTTATATCTTCTTGTTGATTTTTTTACTGTGATTATCCCTTTGTTATTTTCTTTTCATCCTAAAATAAACTTTTATAAAACCTGGAAAGAATTTTTCATCGCGGCGATTCCTGTTGCAGTTCTTTTCATTATTTGGGATTCTATCTTTACACATCTCGGGGTTTGGAATTTTAATCCACGATATATTACCGGAATATATTTTTTTAAATTACCTATAGAAGAAATACTATTTTTCATCTGCATTCCTTTTTCCTGTGTATTTACTTATTATTGTCTTGATAAATTTTATAAGCTTTCATGGAACCCCAAAGTGGAAAATATTTTCTGCATTGTTCTTTCCGTATTTTTATTGATCGTTGGTTTATTATTCTCCGGCAGGCTTTACACTTCAGTAACTTTTATTAGCACGGCTTTTGTTTGTATTATTTTAAAATTCATTTTTAGGATCAATTGGTTTGGTAAAGCTGTAAGCGTATATGCTATCTTACTAATTCCTTTTCTAATAGTAAATGGAATCCTTACAGGTACCGGGTTGGAAGAACCGGTAGTTCGATATAACGAAATGGAAAATCTCAATATTCGTTTGTTTACTATACCGGTGGAAGATGTTTTTTACGGATTCGAGTTAATTCTTTTAAATCTTTTCATCTATTTAAAATTATTGAGAAGAAAAGAATTTAAGAGAAAAATTTCACTGGAAAACCGGTTAGCGATAACTCTTAAAAGCGAATAAAGAAAACAGGAATCTGTAATAATTGTTCCTGCCCGACTTCGTCATTCAGGCGGGTGTTTACTGGTTATTTTAATTGATACAAAATATTAAGAAATCATATTAAATTTTTGCGATGAAAAAGACACTACAAATAGTCAATTGTTGGATAAATTTTTTACCATGTAATATTACATTTCGTTGAGACCTACACTTAAATTATTTTCAGATGAAAAAATATAGATTAATTATTCTAATTGCTTTTATATATGGTATTGCATATAGGAATGCTAATGCACAAAACAAGTCAGCTTTTAACTTTCCTAAAAGCAATTTAAATACCCTTCCACTTGCAAGCTATTCTTCACTTACACAAGTTTATGACAATCATGCATTGGAAAATCGCATTGTAACTTTTCGGGATGAAAGATTATTGACAAGCCGGGGAATCAATACTATCTATGACGATATGCCCGTTTATAAGAGTAAAGAAGAATGGGAGAAAAGAAAAGAATTTCTAAAACAACAAATTTTAGTGGCTGCAGGGCTATGGCCTATGCCACCAAAGAATCCTCTAAAACCCCGCTATTATCATAAACTTGAGCATGAAAAATACACGGTAGAAACGGTATCTATTGAAACGTACCCCGGATATTTTCTGGTAGGTGATTTGTATTTACCAAAAGGTAAAGGCCCGTTTCCAGCTATTTTAACCCCTCACGGACATTTTGATTTTGGGCGCTTTAATAATGACAGCATCAACTCCATACCTGGCCGCTGTATTAATTTCGCATTGCAAGGATATGTAGTTTTCAGTTATGATATGGTGGGTTATAATGATACAAGGCAGGTATCCCACATTTTTGCAAACGATAGTATTTCCCGGCTCTATGGTATTAATTTATTAGGATTGCAATTAAGGAACAGTATCCGTGCATTGGATTTCCTTTTAAGCCTTCCTGATGTGGATGCCGGTAGAGTTGGTATTACAGGCGCTTCCGGCGGGGGAACCCAAACTTTTCTTTTAACGGCGGTAGATAATCGGTTTCAGGCCACAGCCCCGGTAAATATGGTGAGCGATAATATGCAGGGAGGCGACTTATGCGAAGGAGCGCCGGGTTTAAGAATCAATACTTTTAATGTGGAAATCAGCGCCATGGTAGCGCCAAAGCCACTTTTATTGATTTCGGATACTTATGACTGGACGTATAATACCCGGAACACGATCGTGCCGATGGTAAAGTCCATCTATCATCTTTACCATGCAGATGACAAAGTAAAAAATGCACATTTCGACTATGTACACAATTATAATAAAGCCAGCAGAGAAGCAGCGTATGAATTTTTCGGAAAATGGTTATTGCATAATAGTGATGTAAATCATTTTAGAGAAAAAGCATTTGTAGCAGACAGTCCGAAGTATCTATTAGCTTTTATGAATCAATTAGATTCCCGTAGAGCAAAATCTTTTAAAGAATTACCGGCTACTGAATACCATGATGTCCCCAATAAGTTAGATGAAGATGGATTAAAAGCATTACTGAAAGATATTTATTCAAAACAATTGGTACAATACTGGCCAAAGGACCATCGAAGCCTGGATACTTTTAATTTTTTATATGGAACCGCTTTCCGGCATTTGACAGGTTTTGCAGTACCGGAAGCAACCGATTGTAAGATTATGGGGAGCGTTAAAGGCAAAGATTTTATCGCTACCCGTTTTTTAATTGCAAGAAAGGATAAAAATGATTGGATACCCTGCGTATTGTACCAACCTCTTAAGGATGCAAAATCAACTGTGATCGTAACAGCCGATGAAGGGAAAAATCATTGGGTTGAAAAAGACAATGCTACTCCTAATGATATCATTGAGAAACTACTCAATCAAAAATGTAATGTATTGGCTCCTGATTTATTCAAGCAGGGTGAACATGTACTTCAGGCTGAAACAAAGACGCTAAGAGATGAAAAAGATAAAGTTTTTACTGTTTATAATTTGACCGACCGGCAGGAGCAAATTCAGGACTTAATAACCATCATTCATTTTATCAAAAAATCCGGTGATCTTTCTCATAATATCAATCTATATTCTACCGGCAACACCGGGATCACTTCGTTGTTGTTAGCTACCGTTACAAATGATGTGAATAAATACCTTCTTGACGGCAACCATTTTAATCCCAACACAGACCAGAAAATGCTGACACTGGAAATACACGGCATCATGAGAGTGGGTGGACTAAAAACAGCAATGGCTTTAATTGCAAACAAACATTTACTGTTATATAATGCAAATCCCAATCTTTTATCATTAGGTGCAAACGAAATAAGTAAGTTAGAAAATAATAGCAAAAACTTTTCTGTTGTAACTATAAGTATGGATAAAAATAAAATTATTGATTTCTTAAAACCTTAAAAGAATCCCTGGTAATTGTCCAAGGTTTCGATATGATTGATTTTATTAAGAGAAAATAAACTTAAACATATTTGCGATTGAAAGGGGAACCGATATTGGTATTAAGTTTCATCAATACTTTTCATCAAAATCCTTTGCAAAATCATTGATTTCAGTATCGGTTAAATGTTTCCCTGAACTGATAATCACGCGATATCTAAACGTTAATGACTGACCCTTAGGAAGGGTATAATCTATGGTTAATTTTCCGTCAGTAAAATCATGAGCGCCAAATGGATTTGCAGCAAACAATCCATACCCCCGCGCATGCCAGTAGGTTGGATAATCGAAGTTTTTTGGATGATCACAAATGACTAAAGACACCTTTTCTCCATTAATATTTCCAAACAGATCCATCCATTTTGCACGAGTGCTCCAAACGCTATCACCGGTTATTCCTTCGCTACTTCTATAATCTCCGGTAGTTTCTTTCGAAGTTGCGGCTATTGTTGTTGTATCGCCAGTCGCATCCACAAAAGATTCGGATTTTTTTATCGGTAATTTCAACTGTTCATTATAACGGATACCAAACATTCCCTCTTTGGTATCCTTAAAAGTTATAGCACTATCAGTGGCTGTTAAAGTCGTAATCCGGTCAATGATACGAGTTGAACCATCAGCAATGAAATGATACGTTGTTTTTTCAGATAAAAGTTGGTTTCCAAAAGGGCTGACCCAGCTTTCATCTGTAACCAGGGTTCCTTCTCCTGAACCTGATGTCAATTGTTCAATTTTAATATGTTTTATTCTGCCATCATGAACTTTTCTTATTTCCGGTGCGATGGCATAAGAATTTCCCCAGAAATCATACCCGTTCACATCTCCATAGTTCAACCACATACCACGCTGGTGCGGATGATCGGTACTTTCTCCCGGTCTTGGTTTTATAGGCCACCCGCGGGTTACAGGGTTTTCACCCGGGGTAAATATTGGGTAAAGAATTTGCTTCATCAAAGAATCTGCATAACAGTAGGAAGTGAAAAGTTTACCTCCAATCATTACATCTACTTTTTGATCTGCTTTTTGATCAATCAATTCAACTTTAGGACCATTATTATTTTGTTCCTCATTTCCTTGCTTCACTGTAGTAGAGTTACATGAAAAGCAAAATATAGCTACTGATAAAAAAAGAACTAAGCGTCGATTTTTCATACTTTTTATAATTTTTAATTAACCAGTTAAATTCATACAGCGGGCCTCATTCCCAATATTTTCAGACTTCATTTGGAACAACATACGGAGGACGATACACCCTTGTCAACAGTTCATTTGCTTCCTGATCATTCACAAATTTCTCCCTGTCCATATCTCCTCCCATAAACTCTAAACCGCGTTTAAGACGATAAGAAATGTTAGCCGTTAAAGGAAGAACGGTGGAGAAAAATCCCTCGTTGACATCACAGTGCAAATCATGATAATTGCCGGAACGTACTGCATCAAGGAAATTAGCAAAGTGTTCTGTTTCGCTGGGGCCTGTAAGTGAGATACTCTCATTACTTCCCCCGGCACTTTTCGAGCTGGCGAAAGGTTTGTCGTCCCCGCTATGAAATGCCTTCCATGTGGATCCATCAATTTCAAGATATCCTTTAGTACCATAAAATATATTCCCGATTTTTATGCCAAGGCTTCCTTCACCATTAGACTGCCGGCCCCGGGTTTCAAACTCAAGTATTGATCCATCCTTATATTTAAATACCGAGCTCTGCATATCGGGAGTCTCCTGTGCACACTCATCAGAATTCCATCCATAGATACCACCGGTAGAATGAATAGAGATGGGATGCTCATTTTTATTAAGTCCCCAACGCGCAATATCAAATTGGTGAGGTCCCTGGTTACCAGTATCACCGTTACCGGTATCCCAGAACCAATGCCAATTGTATATATCCCGTTTTACATTGTAGGGGCGCCATGTAACAGGGCCCAGCCAAAGATCATAATGAAGATTAGCGGGCGGCTGGCTATCCGGGGCTATGCCAAATGAATTACGGGGTTTAATGCAGAGGCCTCGTGCCATAAAGACTTTGCCGATACCGCCATCATGAAGAAATTTAATGGCTTCCATCACATTAGCTATCGAACGATTCTGAAAGCCAACCTGGACAACCCTGTTATATTTTCGCGCTGCCTCAATCATCTTTCTACCTTCCCAAATATTATGCATGGCAGGCTTCTCGCAGTAAACATGCTTACCCGCCTGGCAGGCCCAGATGGTTCCCAGTGCATGCCAAAAATTTGGCATAGCGATAGACACTGCATCAATATCCTTGTCATCAAATACTTTACGCATATCATACGCTGTCTTGGGATTGATACCACTTTGATCCAGTACCATTTTTGACCGCGAAGTGAAGAATTCTTCATGGACATCACAAAGAGTCGTCAATCTTACATTGTAACTTTCTTTCAATTTGCACCAGGCGTCAATATGAGAAACGCCCCGGCCGTGAATGCCAATGACAGCAATGTTTACACGATCATTAGCACCGAGGATGGATGCATAAGATTTAGCGCTAAAACCCATACCACCAATAGCCAGGCCTGCAGTTCCCAGTAAACTTTTCTTAATGAAATCTCTTCTATTTTCCATTGTAATTGTATTATTTAAAGATTAATAATATCCCAATACGAATTTAAAGTACTTTAGCTTGAAATATAAAATAAAGGAATTCTGATCCTGATTTCACCGAACACAC
>DASSHD010000409.1:0-2993 GCA_035693085.1 Hanamia sp.
TCCTATTTCTTCATCTTCTTCGCTCACCCGCAAAGGCATCACCCAATTAATAAATTTGAAAATGCCATACGATGCAGAAAAACTATATGCCACTACAATTCCTAATCCCTTCAATTGAGTAAAAAAGAATGCGGGGTTCCCGTAAAATAATCCATTGTTACCTCCCGCATTAATTGCTTTTGAAGCAAAAATTCCGGTCAATATCATTCCAACGATCCCACCGACACCATGGCATGGAAATACATCAAGTGTATCATCTAAAACTGACTTTGATTTATAATAAACCGCAACATTAGAAATAATCGCAGCTATTGCCCCGATAAAAATACTTTGCGGAACACCCACAAATCCGGCTGCTGGCGTTATAGCAACCAGGCCTACCACAGCTCCGATACAAAATCCTAACACAGAAGGTTTTTTTCCTTTCATTACATCAAAAAACATCCATGCTAATCCACCTGCGGCTGCAGCAGTATTGGTAGTGGCAAATGCGGAAACAGCCAAACCATTTGCGGCCAACGCAGAACCGGCATTAAAACCAAACCATCCGAACCAAAGTAAACCTGTTCCAATTAGAACATAAGGAATATTTGAAGGGGGCATTTCTTTGTGAGCTAAATGAACTTTCCTTCTTTTTAAGACCATCGCTCCTGCAAGCGCAGCACAACCCGCGGAGATATGAACTACTGTTCCTCCCGCAAAATCCAGTATTCCCATTTTAAATAAAAATCCCTGCGGATTCCATGTCCAGTGTGCAATAGGCGCGTACACGAAAAGGCTAAACATGACGATAAAAAGTATGTACGAAGAAAAACGGACTCTTTCGGCTACTGCGCCCACTACAAGACTGGGAGTTATTATTGCGAACATCATTTGAAATAATGCAAATAGCATCAAAGGAATGGTAGGCGCTAAACTCCATGGAGCGCCGGAAATTACTCCTTTGAAAAAAATATGTGTAAATGGATTTCCAATAAAACCACCAATGGAATCACCAAATGCTAAACTGTAACCAACAGTAATCCACAAGACACTAACTATCCCTGTTGCTACAAAGCTTTTTATCATAGTGGAAAGAATGTTCTTCCTGTTCACCATTCCTCCATAAAAAAAAGCAAGCGCCGGCGTCATTAAAAATACAAGCGCTGTTGCTACAAGAATCCATGCAATATCTGCTGAATTATACTTTCCTAAATCGTTAAAACTTGCAAGTGATGGTACGAATAATGCGATGCCTGCAACCAGCATTAAAGCTATAAAAGGAGCAGAGCGACTTAGATTAAATTTTTTCATATCTCTTAAAAATTTACCCAAATCTATTTATTTTTTTTAGAATCAGAAAATTATTTTACATATTTATTTTAATAATTTATATCGTATTTCAAATAAAAAACTGATAATCATCATGTTATTTAAAAATATATTTTTTTTGATTTTTTGATAGTTTAAATATTCATATATAATGACGATATATAATATATTAATAACTTTAATTATTTTATTGATAATCAGTTAATTATAATATAAAGTGGAATTATTGGCAAATTTATTAAAGCATACATTTGAATATATATATTATATATTATATCTAAAGCAGAAAGTTAAATGCGGGTGTAAAGTTATCGCCATAAAGATAAATTCATTTTAGTATTCTAAAATTAAATTAGGCACCCAAATAATATAGTAGTAAAAATTGTAAGATAAAACTCTTACAACCGTGTTTCAGTAAACAAATAAAGAATTGAAATTCCTATTTGTATTTATAAAGAACAATAATACATTGCGGAGATTAATTAAAAGGGCAGGTAAATAATTGAGATTATTATTCTATCAAACAGAACGTCCTTACGAATCAAACGCGATGTAAAATACTTTGGTCTTTTGTCTCCAATAAAGAAGATCCCATCAGATATTCGTCAACTTTCCTTGCACATTCTCTTCCTTCTGAAATTGCCCATACAACCAAAGACTGGCCACGCCGCATATCTCCTGCTGCAAAAACCTTAGAGATATTAGTATGGAATTCTTTTTCCGATGCTTTTACATTTCCTCTTTTATCAAGTTCAACATCGAGTTGACTTAACAATCCCTCATGTTGAGGGTGCAAAAAACCCATTGCAAGGAAAGCGCGTTCACAAAGAATTTCTCTTTCGCTACCAGGTACTTCTACAAATTGCGCAGGTTTTCCCTCTTCTGTAAATTTCCACTGGAGATCTACAATTTTCAAGGCTCTCAAATTTCCCTTTTCATCTCCTAAAAATTCTTTAGTAGCAATTGCCCAACTACGGTTTGCGCCTTCCTCATGAGAACTTGTCGTTCTTAAAATCATAGGATATGTAGGCCACGGCATATAAGAAGTACGACCTTTGGGAGGCATAGGTAATAATTCAAATTGAGTGATAGATAATGCCTTCTGGCGGTTAGCTGTTCCTACGCAATCACTTCCGGTATCTCCACCTCCAATAACGACAACATTTTTACCTGTTGCCAAAATATCTTCTTCTTTCACTTCTACTTTGGATACCCGCTTGTTTTGCTGTTTTAAAAAATCCATTGCAAAATGAATTCCTTTCAGATTTCTTCCGGGAATTTCAAGATCTCTCGGAATAGTTGAACCGCCTGTAAGTACAATTGCGTGATATTCTCTCAATAAGTCAGTGACACTTATATTTACTCCCACATTAGCATTACATTTTATCTCAACACCTTCCTCTATCATCATATTTATCCTCCTATCTATTACCCACTTTTCTAATTTAAAATCAGGAATTCCATAGCGCACTAAACCACCGGGCTTATCATCTCTTTCAAAAAGTGTAACGAGGTGGCCCGCTGAGTTTAATTGAGTAGCTGCGGCCATTCCTGCAGGCCCCGAGCCAATGATTGCAATCTTTTTTCCCGTTCTTACGGCGGGAATACGTGGCTGGACATATCCATTTTCAAACGCAATTTCTATTATGTGTTTTTCAACTTCTTCAATGGTAATAGCAGGC
>DASSHD010000410.1:0-2426 GCA_035693085.1 Hanamia sp.
AAAACAGGAGATATTTAAGAAATGGCTAGAGCAGGAAATTATTTTTTATCTTTAAAACAAAAATGTCAAACCCTATTACGATATCCCCAAATATTCAAAGCGGAGAACCGGTATTCACAAATACAAGGGTTCCTATAAAGAATCTTTTTGATTATTTAAAAGCCGGTCATTCGATAGACGATTTTTTAGAAGATTTCCCATCTGTCAGCAAAGAGCAGGCAATACAGGTTCTAAGTAATGCTTCAAACCTATAAGGTTTTCAAAACCTTATAGGTTTATTAAAAAAACAGAAATTTGCTTTATTTGTCAGTGTACTATTGAATCCGTTTGGAATCCGGGAATCTTGTACCCCTCTAACTTTTTATTTTTTATTCCAATCTATTCCCCTACTTTTGCAATCCCAAAAAAGTTCTTTTAAAGAAATCATTCGTTGGGAGTTTTGAAACTTGCCGAAGATGTCATTAAGCTTGTCGAAGATGTCATTCTGAGCCTGTCGAAGAACGTTAACACCAAAAGTTTAATTATGGCAAAAGAAATAACAGGCTATGTCAAGCTCCAATGCAAAGGAGGACAAGCTAACCCTGCACCGCCGATAGGCCCTGCACTCGGTTCAAAAGGAATTAATATCATGGAGTTCTGCAAACAATTCAATGCAAGAACCCAGGATAAACAAGGGAAGGTTCTTCCCGTTCTCATTACAGTTTATGGCGATAAATCATTTGATTTTATCATTAAAACTCCTCCCGCAGCAGTTCAGTTAAAGGATGCTGCCAAGATTCAGTCTGGCAGTAAGGAACCTAACAGAAATAAAGTGGGTAAAGTTTCCTGGGCACAGGTAGAGGAGATTGCCAAAGATAAAATGGCAGACCTCAACGCCTTTACTCTTGACAGCGCCATGAAAATGGTTGCCGGAACTGCCCGCAGTATGGGTTTAACCGTTGACGGAAAAGCTCCCTGGGATAATTAAATTGTAAATAGTCCCGATAGTCATCGGGAAAACTTTTGAAAAAATGATCAGTAAAAAAAGAAAAGAAGCCAACGCTAAGATTGATGCCAATAAATCTTATTCATTGAAAGAAGCATCTGCGTTGGTAAAAGAAATAAATACTACCAAGTTTGACAGTTCGGTAGATCTTCACATTCGTCTTGGGGTAGATCCCAAAAAAGCTGACCAGGCCGTGCGTGGCACAGTTTCTCTCCCCCATGGAACCGGTAAAACGAAAAAAGTATTGGTGCTTTGCACTCCTGATAAAGAAGAAGCAGCAAAAGCAGCAGGCGCTGATTTTGTCGGCCTTGACGAATTCATTACTAAAATAGAAGGTGGTTGGACAGATGTTGATGTGATAATCGCTACTCCATCTGTAATGCCTAAAATCGGGCGACTTGGTAAAGTGTTAGGACCTAGAAACCTGATGCCCAATCCTAAAACCGGAACAGTTACCAATGACGTGGTAGCAGCCATCAATGATGTAAAGGGTGGTAAGATTGCTTTTAAGGTGGACAAAGTTGGTATTGTACATGCTTCTATCGGAAGAGTAAGTTTTTCACCTGATAAAATTGAAGCCAACAGCCAGGAATTAATCAATGCGATCATTAAATTAAAGCCGGCTACTTCAAAAGGAATTTATTTAAAAAGCCTTAGTATGGCCAGCACAATGAGTCCCGGAATTGTAATTGACGCTAAATCAGTACAGATCTAATTAAAAATTATTTGCTACAGATTGTTGTTAACAATTCTTGAGCGCAAAACGTATAATATGAACAAAGAACAAAAACAGGAAGTAATAGAAACTTTGAAAAATAAATTTTCGCAGTATTCTAATTTTTATGTTACAGATACAGAAAACCTTTCAGTAGCCCAGATTACTAACCTTCGCAGGTATTGTTTTGATAAGAAGGTAGAAATGAAAGTAGCTAAAAATACTCTTATTAAAAAGGCATTGGAAAGTCTCGATAGCGAAAAATATTCAGGGGTTTATGATTCTTTGCAAAATGTTACTGCATTAATGTTTAGTGAAAGTCCAAAAGATCCTGCTGTAATTATCAGTAGCTTTCGTAAAGAAGAAAATGGCGAGAAACCTTCATTAAAGGCGGCATTCATAAACGGCGATATTTTTGTTGGAGATAATCAATTGATTAATCTTACCAGGATCAAAACAAAGAATGAATTGATAGGTGAAGTAATTGGATTGTTGATGTCGCCGGTACAGCGTGTAATCGGAGCTTTGCAAAATAAACCTGAAAAAACAGAAACTACAAAAGAAAAAGTCGAAGCAATAGCCACAGAAAAACCTGAAACAAAAACAGAAACTTCACAAGCGCCGGCAAAAGAAAAAACAGAAGTAAAAAAGGAAGTAGTTCCCGAAGCAAAAGTTGAAACAGCGCAGAAAGTAAAATCAGAGGAAACACCTAAAGAACAAAAAGAA
>DASSHD010000411.1:0-7518 GCA_035693085.1 Hanamia sp.
TCATCGGTTATATGAGGAATCACCTGCACTGTTTTCCCAAGATAATCGCCTTCCCTTTCCCTGTTAATAACGGTTTGATAAATTCTGCCGGTAGTTACATTGTTAGCCTGGCTGGTGTTTATATTTAAAAAACGTTCATAATGGCCAAGATCAAGATCAGTTTCTGCTCCATCTTCAGTAACAAAACATTCTCCATGTTCATAAGGATTTAAAGTTCCTGGATCCACATTGATGTACGGATCAAATTTCTGAATGGTAACTCTTAATCCTCTTGCCTGTAAGAGTTTCGCAAGCGAAGCAGCAATGATACCCTTGCCAAGGGAAGAACTAACGCCGCCGGTAACGAAAATGTATTTAGCCATTTTTTGTATTGTTTTTAAAAATAAAATTGTCCTTCATAACAAACCCATAAAACACATTGTTGTAATGAACGACTTTATAAAAAACGGACCGCGGAAAGGAAAAATGAAATAAAAAATCCGTGAGGTCGTGCAAACTTACACCTAATATTTTAGCCCAAAAAGTTATAAAAGATTTTATGGAAAAAATGTGGATAATTGAGACCCGCCTTTAAAAAAATAACTGTTAACGAATAGCAAAACGATGCAATCAGAATCCTGAGCAACATTGGAACTATAATAAGAATACCGGGATTAAATAGTTTGTAGGAATAGACAGTAAATATTCTTTGGCTTTATTGAATTTTTATGCCATCGCTCATAAAACTGTTGGCTTTAACAACAAAAGTTCATGATTAGATTTTATCTGACAAAATTCAATAAAAGAGTAAATGCTTTCTACAAAAGTGTTTTTATTAAAATAAAAATTACCTTAGAAGTTCTGATTGAGATGCTAAGTGTGAGGAAATTTATTGCGTTGAAAAGGTTTTGATTGCAGGGAAGGATTTCTTTAGGTGAATATTTAAATTGAAGGTTTTAGTAATGGATTAATAAAGTAGGGGTTAAAAATAAAAAACCCCACAGAGCGTAAACGATGCAGGGTTTAAGAAATAATCTTCGGCTTATAGCCTTATTGTGATAAGCTTTCAGGTACAAACATAAAACAAAACACTGTAATTATGGAAAAAATTTTAGGTCTCGATTTAGGAACAAACTCAGTTGGATGGGCAATTAGGGATACCTCTGAAAAAGAAAATCAAATTATTGATAAAGGCGTTTTGACTTTTGACAAAGGTGTTGGCGAAGGAAAATCAGGTGAATTTCCGTTAGTGCAGAAACGTACAGAAAGCAGAAGTAAACGAAGGAACTACCAGGCTGAAAAATATAGAAAGTGGGCTTTGTTGGAAATTTTGATTGAGCAAAAAATGTGCCCCTTAACTATTGAAGAATTAGATGCATGGAGAAAATATACAAAAGGTGTGGGTAGAAAGTATCCTCAAAGTGATGCTTTTATTCATTGGCTTCGTTTCGATTTTGATGGAGATGGTAAGCCTGACTTTGAAAGATTAGGTTTTAGCAAACACGAAAGCTATTATTTATTTAGAATGTTGATTGTTAGCGATGAGGAACAACATAAAAAAATATTTCAGGATAATCCTCAGATTTTAGGCAGAGTACTTTACCAGTTAGTACAACGCAGGGGCTACAGAGGCAGAGATGATGAAGATGAAGAAGCCAAAACAATTTTAAAAGGAAGTGAAAAAAATGGAACAAAAGGAGTTGAAGCTATTATTCCACTTATTCATGAATACAAAACTTTAGGCGCTGCTTTATATCATTTAAACAAGGATAAAAATGAGCGCATCCGGAAACGTTACAATCTTAGAACAGATTATGAACATGAATTAAAAGAGATTTGCCGTATTCAAAACCTTGATGATTTACTATATAAAAAATTCTGGAAGGCAATAGTTTGGCAACGTCCTTTAAGAAGCCAAAAAGGTTTGGTAGGCTACTGTACTTTAGAGACTCCAGCAAAAAATGAAAAGAATAAATTCATTAAACCAGGAAAGAAAAGATGCCCGGTAAGCCATCCACTATATGAAGAGTTTAGAACATGGGTTTTTATAAATAACCTTAAAATACAATTACCTGAAAACATAGATAAACCAACTGCTTTAAAAGAAAATATCTATCCATTGTTTTATAAATCTTCCAGAGATTTCAAACTAAGCAGTATCAATAAGGAACTGGGGAAACTTGGAGGCAATATCTTATCCAAACATAGTAAAGGAACTAAAAAAAAAGAAGATGACACAAAGGTGATTTCCTGCACATTGCTAAACAGTTTTAAAGAAGCTTTGGGTAATGATTGGAAAGAAAAATATGGGTGGGAAGATGCTTTATCTGACAAAACTAAATCCTGTAGATATTCATTTGAAGATATCTGGCATATACTATTTACGTTTGATTCAAAAGAAAAATTAAAAGAGTTTGCTATTATTAAATTAGGTTTAGATGAAGAAATTGCTGAAAAGTTTTCAAAAATAAAATTACAGCAAGGATATGCCACTCTTAGCCTTTCTGCCATTAAGAAAATTCTTCCATACCTCTATCACGGCTTTATTTACAGTGAAGCAGTTTATTTAGCAAACCTCCATAAAGTATTAGGTAAGGAGGTAAAAATTGATACCGATTTAATTGAAACCTTTTCAACGGAAATAAAAAAGATAATCCAACAGCAAAATCATGACAAGCAATTAGTCAATATTGTTAACAGCTTAATAAGCGACCAGATAAACAGCGGTTTTGCTTTCAGTACTGATCCTAATTATCAATTAAACAATGAGGATAAAAATGAAATTAAAACAAAAACAATTTCAGTATTTGGTCCCGCCACATGGAATGATAAAACAGAAATAGAAAAGCAAGAAAACATTGAATATATAAGCAAAGAGTACTTATCCTTTTTACAATCTTATAGAACAAAAGAAAGAAAGGAGACCTATCTAATATCAGAAAGATTGCACGACAAAATTTTTGATTATTTAAAAGACATTTATGATGTACCGGATGATAATAAAAAATACTTATGGCATCCATCTGAGCAAGAAACATATGAAGAAGCTACTTTTAAAAATGACATACCGGTTTTAGGTAAACCTCAACCTATCAGTAATGGCTTCAAGAATCCCATGGCTCTTAAAACATTGCATAAATTAAGAGGCTTATTGAATTACTTACTGCAAGAAGGAAAAATAGATGAAGATACCCGGGTAGTGGTTGAAATAGCAAGAGAATTAAATGATGCCAACAGAAGAAAAGCGATAGAAAAATGGCAACGTGATAGGGAAAAGGAAAACAATGAATACAAGAAAATCATAGATGAAATAAACCAGGAATGCCAAACAAGTTACGATAGAGAAGATAAAATTTTGATTGATAAAATCCGATTGTGGAAAGAGCAAAATATGCTTTGCCTTTATACTGGTGAAACAATAAATATGTGCGACCTGTTTAACGGAATAAAGTATGACTTTGAGCACACTATTCCGGCGAGCATGAGCTTTGATAATGAGTTAAAGAATTTAACCCTCGCTTTTTCAAAATACAATAGGGAAATAAAAAATAACAGAATCCCTTTTGATTGTCCAAACTATTCTGAAGAAAAAACAATTCTTGGAATTACGTGCAAGCCTATCCTTTCAACATTAGAATCGATATTTGGTAATATTACCATTGAAGAAAAAATCAGCAAGGGGCAAAATAAGCGTACCATCACCTCAGAAAGGACAGAGCAGATAAATGGTCAGATTGATTTTTGGGTCAACGAATCAAAAAAGGCTTCAACAAAAGATAGAAAAGATTATTGCATACAGCAAAGGCATCTAAATAAATTTGAATTAGAATATTGGAGAAAAAAGTTGGAAACTTTTACCATAAATGAATATAAAGCCGGCTGGAGAAACAGTCAGCTAAAAGACACACAAGTAGTTACTAAGTATGCACTCCCCTTTCTAAAAACAGTTTTTAAAAAGGTGGAAGTTCAGAAAGGTTCTGTCACTGATGATTTTAGAAAAATATACAAAATACAACCACGGTTAGAGAAGAAGAAAAGAGATAAACACAGTCACCATGCGATAGATGCTATGGTGCTTACTTTGATTCCTCCTGCGGCAATTAGAGATAAAATTTTGTTTCGATACAATGAAGCCAACGACAATAATTTACCTTATCACGAATCAGTCAGGCAATGGGATAGTTTTAACGGGCAGTCAATTAAGAAGCACATTGAAGATGAAACTTTAATCAACTTTCAAGCGGAACATAGAACCATTAAAAATACTTATAAAAATGTTCGTAAACGTGGCAAACAGCAATTCGTAAAAGAAAAGAAAGATGATGGAAAATGGTATTATAAGTTAGATGAATCAGGAAAAAAAATTCCAATCATTGCTAAGGGGGACACTATAAGGGGACAACTTCATAAAGAGACTTTTTTTGCAGCTATTAAGCAACCGCAATACAAACAAATAAATGACAAGTTCATTCCTGAAACAGATAACGAAGGCAATTTCATTTTTCAGCAAAATAAAAAAAGAGGTGATGAAATTTTTATAGCCACAAAAGTGATGTTAGCAGATTTCGAGAAACTTGAAGACCTTGAGATAATTATTGACCCTAATTTAAAGGAATATTTGAAAATCGAAATACAAAATCGAATTGACCAAGTCAAAACATTTGCAGAGGCAATAGAAAATTTATATGCACATGGAAAGGAAAAAGATAAAAACGGAAATCAGATAAATCCATTAAGGCATGTTCGTTGCAAAGTTAAAAGCGGTGGCGGTGGCTTTCTTAATAATCCTGCAAGTATTAAGCCCTTCAAGGCATTTATTTCAAAAAAACCATACAAGCAACATGTCTATGCACAAAATGGAGAGACAAGTATTTGTGCCTTCTACCAATCAATTATTAATGAACAATTAGTGAGAGAAATCGTTCCTTATTCAATACTGGATATTTCTAAGGTGAAGGATAAAACCACTTTGGACGATGCTGTAGAAAAGAGTTTTGAAAAGACAATCAAGAAAGTAAAGTATTTGATTCCTTTATATACCACACTTAAACTAAACCAAAAAGTATTGTTTTATGAAAAGGAAATGGAAGAATTAAAAACACTTTCCCCTAAAGAATTAAGTTCTCGCTTGTACTTAATAGTAAAATTTGAGGATGGTAGAATTTCCTTGAAGCATCATCTTAATTCAATGCCAGAGGATGATTTAAAAAAAGAAATGAAACGATTGGGTTTGGCGGACGTTGGTGCCTCCTCATTTAGTTTTTCTAATCCAATTCCTAAATTAAGAATTTCAAAATCAAATTTCAATTTTGCAATCGAAGGCAAACATTTTGAAATAAAACCAGACGGTGAAGTTAGCTGGCGATTTTAAGATTCTAATTATAAAAAAGAATTTATTAGAGGCTACCAACGGAAAGACTAATTTAAAAATAAAATGAATCAGCTTTTTTCCATCCTGCGACTATCTTTAAAATTTCGTAAATAGGATAATAACAACACACCTGCCAGGTTTTAAAAACCTGGCAGGTGTAACAGTAAACTGACAAATAAGTAATTTTTCTATTTCCAATAAAACAAAATTATGGACCAGCTTCTTCCTTCAACCTACTACCCTATTTTTAACCATGCCAATGGCTATGAAGATTTGTTTCGCGAGCTGGAAAATTACCGGTATTTTTTACAACAATACCATACGCATATTGATAAAATAGCAGATACTTATGCTTATTGCCAAATGCCCAACCCCCGCCTGGCCGCCCGGCAGAACTTTCATTTGCTGGTAAGAATAAAAGCCAAAGAAGCAATAACATCACACCTGCCAGGTTTTGAAAACCTGGCAGGTGTTACCTTTGCAAAACATTTTTAAATTATAAATACAAAAACTAATGGATGATATCTTATCTGAAGGCGAATGCCTTTATTGTAATGAAAAATTTCCGCAAGCGTCCATCTTCCGGCATTTGCAAAAACACCTTGCTGAAAAATCAAAAGAAAATAAGCCGGGCAAATCTTTTTTATTAAAAGTCGGCACCAATCCCAAATGGAGCAAGTCGCTTTATTTTTTAGCATTGTGGATAGATGGAGATGCGCTGATAGACGATATTGACTATTTTCTTCGTGGAATATGGCTGGAATGTTGCGGACACATGAGTGCATTTACCAATCCTAAAAATAAACACAAAGGTGGAGGATGGAATTTTATGGAATCGCAGGAACTGCTGATGAAAAATAAAATAGACGAGTACGAAAAAATGATGGAAGATGAAAACGGGGAAATTGCCAAATTCCGTAAAGCAAAAGAAGTATTAAGCAAGGGAATGAAAATAGACTACGAATACGACTTCGGCAGTACCACCGATTTGCAATTGGCGATATTACAGGAATACCCCGTAAAAGCGGATAAAGAAATTGTATTGCTATCGCGGAATGAGCCTTTGGAAATAAGATGCGATCTCTGCAAAAAAGAGCCTGCAGAAGTGCTTTGCATGGCATGTGCTTACGATGACGAAAGCTACTTTTGCAAAAAGTGCGCAAAGAAACATGCCAAAACCTGCGATGACTTTGACGACTATTCTTCTATGCCGGTAGTAAACTCACCCCGGGTAGGCGTGTGTGGATATACGGGCGGCAGAATTGATAAAAAAAGAGATGGGGTTTGGAAAAAGTAATAGGAGGTTGGATGGGGTTTTGATCAATATATCCCCCAACACACCTGCCAGGTTTTAAAAACCTGGCAGGTGTAATAGTAAACTAACAAATAACCAACTTTTCTGTTTTCAAAAAAAGTGAAAAATGGATCAACTTATACCTTCCACCTACTACCATATTTTTAACCATGCCAATGGTGATGAAGACCTTTTTCGCGAGCCCGAAAATTACCGGTATTTTTTACAACAATACCATAAGCATATTGATACGATAGCGGATACGTATGCTTATTGCCAAATGCCTAACCACTTTCATTTGCTGGTAAGAATAAAAACAAAAGAAGCAATATCTACACACCTGCCAGGTTTCAAAAACCTGGCAGGTGTAGCAGCCTCCAACTTTTTAAGCAAACAGTTTTCCAATTTTTTCAACGGTTATTCTAAAGCTTTCAACAATAAATACGACCGAACCGGATCTTTATTTTTAAAACCTTTTAAAAAAAAGGCAATATCAGACAGGGAGTATCTTGCTGCCTGCATCTTATATATTCATTTGAATCCGGTAAAACATGGTTTCAGGAAGCATCCAAAAGATTGGGAGTGGTCATCATACCATTCCTTACACCTTGAACGTTTCAATTTTATAGATTCACTTTTTATTAGCCAGGAAAAATATTTTAACGTACACGAAGAAAAAATAAAATTGTATGACGACTACGATAAACTCGAAAGTTATTTTTTAGATTGAAACTCACTGCCATCCGAACTTTTTTCAAAAGAGTCGGTTTGACTCAATGAAAGTATTGATTTTGCTGCATTTGCCAATAGACTTATCAGAATAAAAGTCCCTTATTAAAAACTAAAAGATTTCTGACTATTTGGCTTATGGGGC
>DASSHD010000412.1:0-6984 GCA_035693085.1 Hanamia sp.
GCACCGCAAGAAAGAAAGAGAATTCTGCGGCGGCGCTCCTTGTCAGTTTTTGCTGCATTCCACCAATAATGGAAGCGGCGCTGCGGCTCATTCCGGGTATCATTGCAAGGCATTGCCAGATACCAATATTAAATGATTTGAAATAAGAAACCTGTTTTTCGGAACGTATGACTGGATGTTTAAAAAACCGATCTATAAAAATCAGCACAATACCGCCAAGAAGAATGGCAAAAGCTATGACAAGGGTACTTCCCAGCATTTCATCAATTTTGTCGGCAAAAATTAAACCTAAAATTATTGCCGGAATAATCCCTATAATTAATTTAAAATAAAAATGAAGATTCTTAAAATCAAAAAACTTTTTCCAATACAAAACTACTACAGCAAGGATGGCTCCTAATTGTATGGCAACTGTAAACATTTTCACAAATTCATCTTCTTTAATCCCCAACAATTTTTCAGCAATGATCATGTGGCCGGTAGAAGAAATAGGAATGAATTCTGTAATGCCTTCCACAATACCAATGATAATTGATTGGACAATATCCATTTGATTAATTAATATTTTTTAATAACGAAAATTAAAAATGCAACATAAAAAAAGCGATGAAAATTATCACCGCTCCTGTAAATTTTTATAGAATCTATTTTTGTTTTTTCATGATCGCAAATATTTCAATTACCAGGCCCCCGACAATTAATATAGGCGCCAATGTGATCCTTCTGAAACTATAAATCTGGGCATCGTTAAATACATCAGGGTTAGAGCTTTTGCCACCTGCCATTAAAAAAAATCCAATGGTCATTACTATCAAACCTATCAACATCCATTTATAATTTTCTTTTGTAAATAAGATATTGCTTTCAGGTACAGGATGATTGGCCTGTTTAGGAGAGCCTGCATGTACTTGTTTATGAGAAACGGGAGGAGTTCCTTTTTTTGGGGTGCTCATATTTTAAATTTTATTTGCAAGGTTAAGAAATAATTGAATAAATTTTCAGCTCAATATAATTCATCTAATTTCATTTTTAAATATTTCAAAGCTGAGCGATGGGTGCTTAAAAGTGTTATGCAAATACCAAGGATAATGATTCCTGTAAATATTATCAGCATGTTGGTGGTATCGTGCAAAGCTCTCAGATAAGGAATAAATTTTTCCGAAAGAGTTATGAATGCTATCATCAAACCAATGGCTATCGCTGAAGCAATGATCCCATTAAGTATTGCCCGGCTATCAAGCGGCCTGGTAATAAATCCACGGGTTGCACCCACCATTTGCATTGTTTTTATTAAAAAACGATTACTATACATCGCCAGCCTGATCGTATTATCTATTGACACTATTACCAATAACGATAAAATAATAGCTACTATCAAAAGTATAAGTGTAGAGGTTTTTACAAACTGGCTTACTCCGGCAACGGTTGCCTTTGGAGTTTGAAATTCCGAAACCGTTTGAGGAAAATTAGTCATCAGCGCATTTTCAAGGTTGGCAAGGCTGTCTTTATTCACATAATTTGCCTTTACATAAAAGTCTATACTTTCGGGTAACGGATTACTGATAGCCAACGTCTTCCAAAGCGTGTCATTTTCCTGGTTATATTTTTCAATGGCTTTTTCACGGGTAATGTATTCCACTTTTACTGCATAAGGAAGCGCTTCAATATAATTTTTTAATGAATCTATTTGTTCGCTGGTGGCAGTACGATAAATATAAGCATGAAGTTGAATATTTTCTTTAAAATAATCGCCAGTCTTTTTAATATTAAGAAATATCCAGCCTACGATTCCAAAAAGAAACAATACCAGAGAAACACCAATGATTGCATACACATAAGAAGGCTTTCCACGCTTCGTTGATGCTTTACCAAATTGAGCCATAATGAATTGATGAATTTATTCAGATTTTAAACAGCGGCAAAAATAAATGATTTTATACAGGTTTAGTATTTTTGCGCCTTTGCAATCAATTGCTAATGTAGCTGACCTCACTGATTGAATGACATTGCAAATAAATCAATAACAATTCTTTCACAAAAAAAGAATGAATAAGATAATTGATTTGATATTTTGCAGAATGCATTTCGCAAATATTATTTCAATCGTTATTGCATCTTCGGTTAAAATTTTTAATGAAAAAGAATGGAATATAATTTTACGGAAATAGAAAAGAAGTGGCAACAGGCCTGGAAAGAAACAGGTATTTATCAAGTGAGCAATTCAACTGATAAGCCAAAATATTATGTGCTGGATATGTTTCCCTATCCGAGTGGCGCAGGCCTACATGTCGGGCACCCATTGGGTTACATAGCCAGTGATATTTATGCGCGTTATAAAAGGCTGAAAGGTTTCAATGTTTTACATCCAATGGGTTTTGATAGTTTTGGGCTACCGGCAGAACAATATGCTATAGAAACCGGCCAGCATCCGGCAACTACTACAGAAAAAAATATCACCACTTTCAAAAGCCAGTTGGATAAAATCGGTTTTTGCTTTGATTGGAGCCGTGAAGTAAAAACCAGTGACCCTGAATATTATCGCTGGACACAATGGATTTTTTTGCAATTATTCAAAAGCTGGTATAATCACGAAGCTGATAAGGCAGAACCAATTGAAACTTTAATTAAAAAATTTGAAAAATCGGGTTCCGGGAAATTACAAACTCGTACAATAAGTTCGTTTACTGCTGATGAATGGAAAAATTTCGATGAAAAGAGAAAGCAGGAAATTTTGATGGATTACCGGTTGGCATTTTCTTCTTATGGTGAAGTTAACTGGTGTGAAGCGCTGGGAACGGTGCTTGCCAATGATGAAGTGGTAAACGGTGTAAGTGAGCGCGGTGGCTATCCTGTTGAGAAAAAGAAAATGCGTCAATGGTATTTACGCATTACGGATTATGCCGACAGATTGCTGAAAGGACTGGAGACAGTAGATTTCAGCGATGCGATGAAAGAAATGCAAAGAAATTGGATAGGGAGAAGTGAAGGGGCGGAGATGGAGTTTGAAATTGAAAACCTCACTGCCCAATCCTCTCTACAAGTAGAGAAAAGCCTCACCCCCGGCCCCTCTCCTCAGGGAGAGGGGGGAGGAAAGCAACCCCCTGATTCGAAAGCTACTTTTCGCACAAGCGATTCTAAAATGTGGCCTCTTTTAAAAGATCTTTCAAGAGAAAACAGAAAAGAAAAAACTCCTGCGGAAGATAAGTTATGGCAGAATTTAAGAAACAATCAATTTGGATCTAAAGTGAGAAGGCAACATGTAATTGAAGGTTTTATTATTGATTTTGCTTTCTTAAATGAAAAATTATTAATAGAAGTTGATGGAGATTATCATAACGATCCCGAACAAAAAGAATATGATGATTCAAGAACTGAGTATTTAGAAAGTTTAGGTTATAAGGTATTAAGATTTACTAATGATGAAGTCATTAATCATTTCCAAAAAGTAAGTGAGAAGATTAAAAGTGAGTTAGTGGCTTCCCCCCTCTCCCTGAGGAGAGGGGCTGGGGGTGAGGCGGAAAAAAGCGAAGCTTTTTCCATCAAGGTTTACACCACACGTCCCGACACCATTTTTGGCGTTGATTTTTTAGTACTTGCCCCGGAGCATGAACTGGTAGAAAAAATTACAACTTCCGAACAACGGCAATCTATAGACGAATACCTGACTTATGTAAAAAGTAGAAGTGATAGAGAACGTTTAGCAGAAGTAAAACAAATCACCGGATGCTTTACAGGTTCGTATGGAATCAACCCCTTTAATGGCAAAAAAATTCCTATTTGGATTGCCGAATACGTGTTGGCAGGCTATGGCACCGGAGCAATCATGGCCGTCCCATGCGGAGACCAAAGAGATTTTGATTTTGCAACGCATTTTAATATTCCCATTACCAATATTATAGGTAATCATTTTAATGGAAAAGAAGCAAATCCAACTAAAGAAGCTATTTTGGAAAATTCGGGTTTTCTAAATGGGATGTTGATGAAGGATGCAATAGGCGTTGCCATTAAAAAAATAGAGGAACTGGGAATAGGCAAACGAAAAGTAAATTATAAAATGCGCGATGCAGGATTCAGTCGCCAGCGATACTGGGGCGAGCCATTTCCTATTATCTGGAGCGATGGTATTGCCATTCCTTTGAATGAAAAAGAACTACCGTTGGAATTACCTTTTGTAGAAAAATATGGACCAGGAAAAGATGGGGAAGGGCCGTTATCAAATTTAATTGATTGGGTGAACTTGCCCAATGGGAAGCGCGAAACTTCTACTATGCCGGGTTACGCTGGAAGCAGTTGGTATTTCCTCCGCTACATGGACCCGCACAACAATGAAACTTTTGCCGACAGAAAAGCAACTGATTATTGGAACCAGGTAGATGTATATATCGGCGGAACAGAACATGCAGTAGGGCATTTATTATATAGTCGTATGTGGACAAAGTTTCTGTACGATTTAGGATATATCGGTTTTGATGAGCCGTATAAAAAATTGGTAAATCAAGGAATGATACAGGGAAGTAGCAGGTTTGTGTATAGATTTGTTGTGAAACCTGTTGAAACTGGAGGAGAGATAATTCATAAAATGAAATATTCCTTTGAACCAATATTTATTTCTAATGGTCTTTATACGGACTTAAAAAATAATAAGATTGAACCCGAGGATATTTTTAATTCTTATCTTAAAGAAAGGAATATTAATATACCAAAAGGAGAATTACCGTTTTATTCATATAGTCTATACGAATCGCGCGTAAATGTAAATATGGTTGATGGAGTTGAATTAAATATACCAGAGTTAAGAAAGGATATTCTAAATAAAGAATTTTCAAAATCTGTATTGGTTTTGGAAGATAAATCTTTTTCTTTTCCAGAGGATGATTCTGAAAAAAATATTGGTAAATACATCTGCGGGGTAGAAACAGAAAAAATGTCAAAATCAAAACTCAATTCCGTTAATCCAAATGATTTGGTTGACAAATACGGGGCCGATACTTTCCGCATGTATGAAATGTTTCTCGGCCCTGTAGAACAAAGCAAACCGTGGGACACCAAAGGAATTGAAGGTGTGCACCGTTTCTTAAAAAAATTATGGCGATTGTTTTATGATGATTCTTCCCCCCTCTCCCGGAGGAGAGGGGACGGGGGTGAGGCTTCCGATGCAGAACTAAAAACTCTCCACAAAACCATCAAAAAAATTGAAGAAGATACCGAGCGCTTTTCCTACAATACCGCAGTAAGCGCCTTTATGGTTTGTGTTAACGAACTTACCGATTTGAAATGCCATAAGAAAGAAATACTTGAACCGCTCTTGATTTTACTCGCGCCTTATGCGCCGCATATTGCAGAAGAATTATTCCATTCTCTCGGGAATTCTGGTTCAGTTCTTGATGCTAAATATCCAAAATTGGACACTAAATATTTGGTAGAATCAGAAAAGGAATATCCTATTTCTATCAACGGAAAAATGCGCACAACAATGGTTATTTCTCTTGATGCATCGCAACAGGAAGTTGAAAAAATCGTGCTTGAAAATGAGATCGTTCGAAAATGGATTGACAGTAAACCAATAAAAAAGATAATTTTTGTAAAGAACAAAATGGTGAACGTGGTGGTGTAGTGAACGAACAATTAGATAGGATTTTTATTTTGCAAAATGCAAAGCATATACCAGAAAGTTGTACTTATAATTAAATCCATTTCATGCAAACAATATTAGGCTCCGGCGGTGCTATCGCCAATCATCTTACCAAAGAATTAAAAAAATATTCCAGTGAAATAAGACTGGTTTCCCGGCATCCAAAAAAAGTGGATGAATCCAATGAAATTTTTCCTGCGGATTTAACAAATAAGGAATCAGTAAGCAAAGCTGTTGCTGGCTCGGAAGTAGTTTATCTTACTGCAGGATTGCCTTATGATATAAAAATATGGCGGCGCGACTGGCCGGTGATAATGCAAAATGTAATTGATGCCTGTGTAGAGCATAATGCCAGGCTAGTTTTCTTTGATAACATATATGCTTACTCGCCGGATGAAGTACCCAACATGACTGAAAATTCACGCAAGGCTCCCACAACGCGCAAAGGAAAAGTACGATTAGATTTGCTGAATATGATTTTTGCTGCCATTAAAGATAACGGTCTAAAGGCGCTCGTTGCCCGCAGCGCTGACTTCTATGGCAAAGATGTAAAAACAGGCTTCTTAAATTTTGGTGTTATTGACAAATTGAAAAAAGGAAGCAAGGCAATGTGGCAATCGGATGCAGGTAAAATACATTCGCTCACTTACGTTCCTGATGCGGCAAAGGCCGTGGCTATTTTGGGAAATACATTAGATGCCTACAACCAGGAATGGCATTTGCCCACGTCTTCTCAAAAATGGACGGGCAAAGATTTTATCAACCAGGTGGCGCAGCAATTGAATGTAAATCCAAAATATTATATCCTAAACAAAACCATGATTAGTCTCTTGGGTATTTTTTCTACCACGATAAGAGAACTTAAAGAAATGCAATATCAAAATGACCGGGATTATTTTTTTGACAGCAGCAAATTTGATAAGCATTTTTCTTTTACGCCTACTTCGTACCAAGAAGGGATTAAAGAAAGTTTGCAGGGAGTAGGGAAAAATATATGATTGCAAAAAACCGAAAGAAAAGAATATTGTTAAGAGAGAGGTTTTATTCTTTTAACCAATTAGTAATCTCAAGTCCATCTACTCTATTGAACTCTTTTTCATTATTCGTTACAAGAGTTAATTTCAGACGTTTGGCATGAGCTGCAATCATTGTATCTAAAGGTCCGATAGGGGTTCCGGCGTTCTCTAAATCTGTTCTGATTCTTCCATATTCTAGTGTCATGTCAAATTAAAATTGTCGGATAAAGTTTTTTTAATTTTATCCTTGCCTTATCATTAGTGAACTGCCAGTTGATCTTTGCCTCTTTATTATTTCGATCTTTTTGCCAGGCGTTAACTTCTGTTTTCATTTCC
>DASSHD010000413.1:0-2983 GCA_035693085.1 Hanamia sp.
TGATCAGGAAGCGCTCGATGCGGCTTTTGAACTGACAAAAATGGAAGGCATTATTCCTGCTTTAGAATCCGCTCATGCTCTTGCTGCTTTGAAAAAAATAAAATTTAAAAAAGAAGAAATAGTAGTAGTGAATTTGAGCGGAAGAGGAGATAAAGATATGGACACATATATGAAAGCCTTCTCAAAGGAGAAAAATAAGAAAGTTTTTAAGTAAAACAAGTTTGAATAAGACACGATACTGAACTGTCTAAAAATATAAAAGTCACTGATTAAAAGTTTTAACATTCTTCCATCGAAGATCCAAAATAAAAATCTTCATTATTTATTCCTGCCCGACTTTGTCATTCAGGCGGGCGTTTACTCTAAATAAACAAAATGAATCAAATTCAAAAATTATTTTCTGAGAAGGATAAAAAGATTTTAAGTATTTATTTCACAGCAGGTTTTCCTCAACTGAATGATACGGAAATAATTCTTAAATCGCTATGGGATCATGGTGCAGATATGATAGAAATAGGGATGCCTTACAGCGACCCTTTAGCCGATGGCCCTGTAATTCAAAACAGCAGCATGAAGGCGCTGCAAAACGGGATGACCATTAAAATTCTTTTTGAACAACTGAAGAATTGTGTTGGGAAAATCCATGTTCCTCTTATTTTGATGGGTTACTTAAACCCTGTCTTGCAATACGGGTTTGAAAAATTTTGCATTGACGCAAAAAATGCCGGTATCAGCGGAATCATTCTACCTGATCTCCCAATAACAGAATTTGAAAATGAATACAGCAAAATTTTAAAAGAAAATAACCTGGATTTTATTTTTTTAATCACTCCCGAAACTTCAGAAGAAAGGATTCGAAAAATTGATTCTCTAAGCAATGGATTTATTTATGCAGTTTCCTCTTCTTCGGTTACAGGCAGGGATACTAATTTTAATCTCCGTGAAAATTATTTTCAAAGAATAAAGAATATGAATTTAAAAAATAAAGTAATGATTGGTTTTGGAATAAAAGACCATAACACCTTTGCACAAGCCTGTAAATATGCCGCAGGCGCTATTATAGGAACAGCATATATTAAGGCAATTGAGAATCCCGATTCTATTGACAATAATACGCAGAAGTTCCTTAACTCAATTTTACAAGCCTGAAATACGTTTCACTTCAGGATTTATTTAAAAAAAATTAAATTTGCCATAATATTGTAAGTTATGAAAAGATTATTTTATATCTTAATCGTGTTACCTTTTTTTGGCTTTGGACAAACATCATCTAATGCAAAAAGTAATAGTGCTGACGGCTACGAAATATCCGGTAATATTTCCGGATATACTGATGGTACCCCGGTTTCTTTTTTGAACCAGCAAACCGGAGTACCGGAAAAGCAAACTTCCTTTGAAAAAGGAAAATTCGTGATTAATGGAAAACTCTCTGAACCATCAATCATTATTCTGGTTTTTGGCGACAAGCCTCCGGCTGTTCCGTTATTTATTGAAAATAGTAAAGTTAAAATTGAAGGTGATAAAAATAATCTTGATAAACTTTCTATTTCAGGATCCAAAACTGAAACTCAGTTTGAAGAATATTCAAAATTGATGAAGCCATATCAATCAATGTTTACTCCCGGAGCGGAAAAGAATGCAGATTCAGTAGCAGTGGTAGAAAAAATAAGTGAGGATTTTGTGAAGAAACATCCTTCTTCTTATGTGGCTCCTCTTGCGATTATAAGGATTTTACAATCATCTGAAAATACGGTAAAAGCTGATAAATTGTTTAAAATGATGTCGGAGGACGTAAAGCAATCTTCTCTTGCAAAATATTTAGATCAGCAATTGGCTTTAGCCAGAATCAATCCTATCGGATCAGAGATTGCAGATTTTTCTGAAAATGATACCTCAGGCCACAAAGTAAAAATATCTTCTTTCAGAGGAAAATATGTTTTGATAGATTTTTGGGCAAGCTGGTGCAGGCCGTGCCGGGAAGAAAATCCGAATGTGGTAGCCGCTTTTCACAAGTATCATCAGAAGGATTTTACAGTTCTCGGTGTTTCTCTCGACCAGGCAAAACAGGCATGGTTAAACGCAATTAAAACGGATGGCCTTACATGGACTCATGTAAGTGATTTAAAAGGCTGGGGAAATCAGGTAGCCACTATGTTTCATATTACCAGCATTCCTCAAAATATTTTGATAGATCCCCACGGAAAAATAATTGCCAAAAATCTTCGGGGCGAAGCGTTGAATCAAAAACTGGGAGAATTGTTTAATTAATTGATTTGCTAATCAACTGTCTTTTATATAACTGAACTGTATTTTCCAATCCTAAATATAATGCATCACAAATCAATGCATGACCAATGGAAACTTCTAAAAGGCCCGGCATATTTTCTGCAAAATATCTAAGGTTATGTAAGTCAAGATCATGGCCTGCATTGATTCCCAAACCAAGCTCCACAGCTTTTTTTGCAGAATTAATATAGGGTTCAATTGCCAGTTGACCATTTCCTTTTTGAAATTCTTTGGCATAACTTTCTGTGTATAATTCTATCCTGTCTGTTCCGGTTTCTTTAGCCGCGGCAACCATTTCTACAACCGGGTCAACGAAGATGGATACACGAATCCTAGCTTTTTTAAAGACTGAAATGATCTCTATTAAATAATCTTTATTTTTTATCGTATTCCATCCATGGTCAGAAGTCAGTTGCCCTAAAGCATCCGGCACCAATGTTACCTGGTCCGGTTTGTTGGCAATTACAAGATCTACAAACTTTTGTTCGCGGCAATTTCCTTCAATATTAAATTCAATGGATGCAGGAATAATTTTTTTCAATTCAAAAACATCTGCATATCTGATGTGTCTTTCATCAGGACGCGGATGCACCGTAATTCCTTCAGCGCCAAAAGTGATAATATCTTTTGCCGTTTTGATTAGATCAGGATTATTGCCACCACGGGAATTGCGAAGAGTAGCTATTTTATTGATGTT
>DASSHD010000414.1:0-2611 GCA_035693085.1 Hanamia sp.
GCCCCATAAGCCAAATAGTCAGAAATCTTTTAGTTTTTAATAAGGGACTTTTATTCTGATAAGTCTATTGGCAAATGCAGCAAAATCAATACTTTCATTGAGTCAAACCGACTCTTTTGAAAAAAGTTCGGATGGCAGTGACAATTTCTCATACAACTTTGGCATGTTTTTTTCCGTCTCAATACAAATCATCTTCAATTGAAACAGATTTTATTGTTCATTTTCATAACTTCTTTCTTTTATGCCAAAGCGCAAAAGATAGATAGCATTTATGTGCATCTATATACAGACAGTCTGAAAAAAGGAACGTATAATTATATAAATATTGACGGGAAGCTTCCTAACGGAAGATATCTTCCTTTGGATACTTCGGATATTATTTTTTCTTCCGATTACGGTAAATTTTATGGTAACTCACTTTGGCTCGATCCACATTTTGCAAAAGAAAAAGTGTCCATAAAAGCGGTTCTCCGGTCCAATCCGTCTATGTACAAACAATTTACTATTTATATAAAAAAAATCCCTGACCCTGTTCAATTAAAAACTGAAAAAGAAATATTAAACGAATCAAATCAAAACAAAAGATCATCCGGAGAAAGGTTGAAAAAATAAAACCCGTTGAGTACACGCCAAATGCACTGAAGCTTTCTATGAAACCGAGGTCATTATTTATAGCGGTCGGTAGCGGAGATCAGACCGAGATTAAAAAATAAAATTAAAATCTCAAACAAAAGTTGTTTTACTGTAAATGTTAGCGGTCTAACCTGCGGTGCCGACTGCTTACATCGCGGCCTGATACCAGGGCCAGACTGGGATTAAACAAGTAAAATTAAAACCTGAAATAAAAGTTGTTCTACTGCCAACGTTAGCGGTTGGCAATAGCAAGTACATATTTGCTTAACCAATCCGTGAAAATCCGTGTAACCTGTCTGCCGACAAAGGCAGGTTCGTGGCAAACAAAAAAAACCGGCAAGTTACTTACATCGCACCGCTCAACCGCATACCCTTGCTATCTTCCGATCCTAGGGGAGTTCTGTAGGAGCTGGCCGTATAAGACTTGCCGGCTGCAAATATAAGCATAGAATTATGAATTTTGAACTCTCTGACTTTAATAAAAAATAGTTAGCTCAACCTTTATGCAAATGCGAAAAAATACTTCTCTAATTTAATAAAATGATTGATAAGCAGCATCTCTGATCTCTGCATTAAATTCAAAATAGAAAATACTACCTATCCTTAAATAGAAAAAAATCGAATAATATAAAAGATAAATAAACGTTGTTATTCTGTAACAGAAATCTACAACATGAAAAATCTTCTCACAGGTATTATATCAGCATTTATCCTTTCTTCATGCGCCTCCACAGAACTGGTACATATAAGTGTATTGCAACCAGCGCCTGTAACACTTCCATCCTATATCAAAAAAGTAATTGTAGTAAACAGGACTCAGGTGTCTAAAAAAAATAAAATCTTTGATGCAGTAGATAAAGCTGTGACATTAGAAGGCGCTAACCTGGATAAAGAAGCTGCAGAGCAAACCATCACAGGGCTTACCGATGAACTCAGAAAAAATAATCGTTTTGATGAAGTAACTATGCTTTCTAATACCGGCCTTACCACAAATGTTCCGGGTATGTTTCCTGCGCCATTATCCTGGGATGTGGTAAAAAAATATTGCGACAGCAATAATGCAGATGCCCTTTTTTCCTTAGAACTTTTTGATACTGATTCCAAAATAGATTATTCTGTTTATAAAACGAACATAAAAACACCATTAGGAACCATACCTTCAATAGAGCAACAAGCCAATATGCATACATTGGTAAAAGCCGGATGGCGCATTTACGATGTAAAAGATATGGAAATACTTGATGAGGCGGCTGTCGCCAAAACACTTAATTATCATGCCAGGGGCATTAGCCCTGTTCTGGCTGCCAACGCGCTTATCAGCAGAAAGGAGGCTGTAATGGAAGTAGGAAACACTGCAGGACATGCTTATGCTTTCCGGATCATTCCTTTATGGACACGCGTTTCAAGAGATTACTTTGTAAGAGGTTCCAATAATTTTAAAATCGCAAAACGCAAAGCCCAGACAGGCAACTGGGATGAAGCTGCAAAATTGTGGGAGCAGGAAACTACCAACCCAAATAGAAAAGTGGCGGGCCGCGCCTGCTACAACATGGCCATTATTAGCGAGATAAACGGAGATCTTGATATGGCTATCAAATGGGCACAGCAATCTTATGAAAATTACGATACTCATCTTGGACTTACTTATGTGAATATTCTGCGGAACAGGGAGGCCAATGATGCGATTGCAGCCAATCAGCAAGCCATGAATAATACTTCTCAATAGAAATATAATGAGCTGAAAACTATTGTAAAGAAAATTTCTATGTAAAATATTTTCAATTATTATTGAAATAAATAGAAAATACATTTGCCAATGTCGGAAATACTAATTCAACCCAAAATTCGCAAGCTACTAATCCCTGCCATAAATTTTTTTAAATCATTCAGTTTGTTTAAGATTTTTGAGAATGTTGGTATTTGCAAAGCATTTTTTTTGTGGTGAGTTCATAGTTCCCCTTACCCATAAATTTCGGTT
>DASSHD010000415.1:0-25364 GCA_035693085.1 Hanamia sp.
GAATCTGCTTTTTTTGTTCGTTTACTATCCCCTTTATTTACCACCTCATTTGAAGGATAGAAAACAATTCATGAGATAAGAATTTAAACCCGTGTCTCACGGGTTCCTTCTTATTTCAAAGATTGTGAGCAATTCGTGAGACACGAATTTTAGGAAGAATAAAAATTTCTTTTTTTGTTTGATATCCATTGTATAAAAAAGAACCCTTCACGTTTGCAAAGGGCCTGGTATTACTAAAAACCATTTTTTAGAAATCTTATATTCTGTTTTCTTTTATTTTTTTGCACTTTCTTTATTACTCTTTTGTGCATCAAAAGCTGATGCTGTCAATACTTCGCCGGTAAGTTTTACAAATTTCACATCATCTGCGCCTGCAAATTTTACAGTTAATGTCTTATCAATATGACCTACAGCTGCAGCATTATAAGTTGCTTTTATTATTCCGGTTTTCCCAGGAGCAATTGGCGTCTTTGTATAATCAGAAACCGTACATCCACATGATGGAGTTGCCTGTTCGATCAATAAAGGATCAGTACCTATATTAGTAACTGTGATTGTTGCAGTAGCGGGAACATTCTGCTTTATTTTTCCAAAATCATACGTTTGAACGTTCAGTTTTGCAATATCATCCGCTTTTTTCTGTGCAAATAGGGAAGTAGATGTTAAAACTAGAACTACTAATAATAATTTTTTCATTTTGTGTTTGTGTTTAAGGTTTTATTGTTCGGTTTTTAAAGCATTTAAAGAAGTATTTACAGGAGCCGAAGTTACAGGAGTTTTCCAGACTTCCCCTTTTATGGTTATTTGTTTGGTTTGAGTTCCATTATACATTACTGTAACAAGTTTTGTAAATGGACCCTCATTCTCGGCATTGTAGCCTACTTTAATATTTGCAGTAGCGCCGACAGCTACAGTATCTCTGCTCCATTCGGGAGTAGTGCATCCGCAACTCGCTCTTACATTATCAAGGGCAAAAGGAACTTTACCGGTATTGACAAATTCAAAATTGTGGGTTACGGGTCTCCCCTGCGGTATTTTCCCAAAATCATATTCAGTCTCTTTTAAAGTAAGGCTTTCTGTGGGGGCTACGGTTGCATTATTTTCCAGGCCTGAAGAATTACTTATGGCATTTTTAGTCTTTTTGCTTACTTTAGTAACGCTTGTTTGGGCTGTAGCAAAAAAAGAAAAGGTAACACAAAAAAGAAAAGCAAATATTTTTTTCATTTTTTCATTTTAAACCAATCTCAAAGATAATAAAACGCAGTATATAGTTGCAAATTGTGAAAGCCTTTTGAGTTTTTTAACATTCATCAATCATAATTAATATTTTTGCCTAATATGGATACCAGTCAAATCAGTGAAGAAACTCTTTTAGATAACCTATCTTTTGAAAAATTCAGACAGGAGGTTCTAAAAGACTATAAAGTGGTTTGTGAGAGCCGTGAAACGAGTTTATTAAGCAGAAAGGAAGTGCTTACCGGTAAAGCGAAGTTCGGGATTTTTGGAGATGGGAAAGAAGTACCACAGGTAGCAATGGCAAAATTTTTTCAAGCGGGCGATTTCAGGGCGGGATATTACAGAGATCAAACATTTATGTTTGCCAGTGGAATAGCAACAATAGAGCAATTCTTTTCACAACTTTATTCTGACCCTGATATAAAAAATGAGCCATTTAGCGCCGGCAGACAAATGAACGCGCATTTTGCAACTCCATTTGTAGATGATAATGGAAACTGGCTGGATCTCGCACAGAAAAAAAATATTTCTGCAGATATGGCGCCCACTTCATCTCAAATGCCGAGAGCAGTAGGCCTGGCTTTTGCTTCAAAAGTTTTTAGGGAAGTAAATGCATTGCATCAATTTGAAAACCTAAGCAAAAATGGTAATGAGGTTTGTTTTTGCACTATCGGAGAGGGAGCTACCGCTGAAGGCCATTTCTGGGAAGCCATAAATGCCGCGGGTGTCTTACAGATTCCTCTCGCAGTCTTTGTATGGGATGATGGTTATGGGATTTCAGTTCCTAAAGAATACCAAACTACAAAATCGTCTATCTCAGAAGCTATGGGCGGATTACAAAAAGAAGATGGTACCAATGGGATCAATATTTATAAACTGAAAGGATGGGACTATGCCGGAATCTGTGAGATATTGGAAGGTGCGATTAGAAATATCAGGGAAACTCATACGCCGGCATTATTTCATGTTGAGGAATTAACACAACCACAGGGGCATTCTACTTCAGGTAGCCATGAGCGTTATAAAAGTCCTGCCAGGCTGTCATGGGAAAGGGAATGGGATGGGAAAAAACAAATGCGCGACTGGATTATCGGGAATTCCCTTGCAGATGAGAATGAACTTAATGAAATAGAAACTGCCGCCAAATTATATGTAAAACAATGCCGCCAAACTGCCTGGGAAAGATATATAACCCCCATAAAAACACAGGTAAATAAAACAGTAAGCCTCTTACAAAACTATGTTTCAATCAGCAATAATAATGAGGTGGAACCCTTTATTAAAGAATTGCTGTCATTGCATGAACCATTGCGCAGAGATGTGATGAAGACATTAGCTTCAGTAATCAACTTGCCATCGGCAGGTGAGAAAATAAAAGAATTAAAGAATTATTATAAAAAATTAAGTGAAGAAAACAAAAAAATATTCAATACTTATCTGTACAATGAAGGCCCAAAATCCGCTTTAAAAGTTGATCCTGTTGCAGTTCAATATGATAATGACAGTCCTTTGATAAATGGCTTTGGAATATTGAACAGATATTTTGATGAATTATTTGCAAGTAATAAAAAGGTAATTGCATTTGGTGAGGATCTTGGCCATATTGGTGATGTAAACCAGGGATTCAGTGGCTTGCAGGAAAAATATGGAGAAGAAAGAATTTTTGATACCGGTATCAGGGAACTCACAATTATTGGTCAGGGTATAGGTTTGGCATTACGTGGCCTGCGGCCCATTGCTGAAATTCAATATCTTGATTATTTGCTTTTTGCATTGGAGCCTTTAAGTGATGATGTTTGTACTACACATTTTCGTACCGTTGGGCAGCAAAGCGTCCCATTAATTGTGCGTACAAGAGGCCATCGGCTCGAAGGAATATGGCACAGTGGATCGCCAATGGGTATGATCATCAATTCCCTTAGAGGAATGTATGTGTGTGTACCCAGAAATATGACCCAGGCAGTAGGAATGTACAATACTTTGTTACAAAGCAATGATCCCGCATTAATGATCGAATGCCTGAATGGATACAGATTAAAAGAAAAATTACCCTCCAATTTAATCGAATACAGGGTACCGTTGGGTACACCGGAAATCATAAAAGAAGGAACTGATGTAACAGTTGTTTCTTATGGTTCTATATTACGCATTATCGGGGAAGCAACAGAAGTTCTTGATAAATTAAATATTAGCTGCGAAATAATAGATGTACAAACTCTCCTGCCTTTTGACATCCACCATTCCATTCTTGAGTCTTTAAAAAAGACAAATCGTATAGTATTTATAGATGAAGACGTTCCCGGGGGGGCCTCCGCATTTATGTTTAATAAAGTAATGGAAGAACAGGGCGGATATCGCTGGCTTGATGTATCGCCCCGCACCATTACAGGAACAAACCACCGGCCTTCTTATGGAAGCGATGGGGATTATTTCAGTAAGCCAAATACAGAGGATGTAATAAAAATCATAAAAGAAATGATGGCAGAATAACCGTTCCTCCTACTTTTAAAAATCGTAATTATATAGAAACAATGATCACAAATTCAGAAAGGCATTTTATGGAGCACTGGAGCGAGGAAAAAAAAGGTCCCAGGTGGAAATATTATTTATTGTTTACAATGGCATGGTCGGCAGTTTCTTTCTTGGTTATTTTTTTTCTTACAAAATTATTTAGCTCTTTGTGGCAAACCGGCGGACCCAACTTCATTTATGTATTAATCGTAATTGCGGTATTGATTGGTTTTTTCTCTACTCATTTTAGTTATGTGATCAATGAAAAAAAGTACCATAAAATTATTGAGAGAGAAAAAACTAAACTGAATTAATCTTTTTAGCAATATCTGCTTTTTTTACAATATCCTTTATAATCTTTTTAGCATGCTCCCTTGAGTTTTCTATAAATAAGCGGTGGGTATTCAATCCGCCACAAATAACTCCTGCAAGATAAATTCCTTTAATATTACTCTCATAGTTTTTTTCATTGTAAGATGGTTTACATACATCGTCATCTGATATTTGAATACCTAACTGTCTTAGAAATTGAAGATTGGGTTGATAACCCGTCATAGCGATAACCCAATCGTTTTCGATGGTAACAATCCCCTCAGGAGTTTTTATATCAACTTCATGTTCCTTTATTTCTTTTACTACAGAATGAAAATAAGCTTTTATGGAACCTTCCTTAATCCGGTTTTCAATATCTGGTTTCACCCAATATTTTACACGATCGCTTATCTTATCTCCACGAATGACCAAAGTTACATTAGCGCCTTTACGCCATGTTTCCAAAGCAGCGTCAATAGCAGAGTTGGCAGCGCCTACTACCAATACATTCTGAAATGCATAAAAATGCGGATCGTCATAATAGTGCTTTACTTTTGGTAAATTTTCACCTTTTACATTCAGCAAATAAGGAATGTCATAAAAACCGGTCGCTATTATAATATTTAAAGATTCGTACTCCGCCTTTGAAGTATTTATTTTAAAATAATTTTTCGCTTTTTTTACATCAGTCACTTTTTCAAATAAATGAATATTCAGGTTAAACGAAGTAACTATACGCCGGTAATACTCTAATGCTTCACTTCTGGTGGGTTTATTATTATTACTTACAAAGGGAACATTTCCAATTTCCAATCGTTCGCTGGTGCTGAAAAAAGTCATGTTAACCGGATAATTGTATAAAGAATTCACCAATACTCCTTTTTCTATAATCAGATATTTTAAACCCGCTTTTTTTGCATGGATGCCACATGCCAGGCCGATAGGGCCGCCACCAATGATGATTACATCGTAAATATTTTTTTTCATTGTGTGCAAAGTTAGTTCATAGTTAACTTTTGGAAAGTTATTAAACTCTCGTTTAAGCAAGAACTCACAAAGAAACTTTCCAAAAGTTTACATCACGAAACAGTAAACAAACCTGCCTACCGGCGAGGCAGGCTTTTATTGAAGATTCGTATTTGTGAAATAACAAAGCCGCTGATTGAAAGCGGCCTTGTTTGAAAAAATCATTTAATAAAGTATCATCGCATAAAATACATCTTGCCATAACCTTTAGTAAAATATTTATCAGTATTATCACCACTATCTGTAAACTTATCCATTGATTTTCCATTTAAGTTGGTAAGTACCCTATATAGGTAAACACCATTGGCTACTTTTTGGCCATACATATCAGAGCCATCCCATTTGAATTGAGTAATATTTCTTCCAATATGCAACGGCCCCAATTCATCTTCTGTAATTTCCCTTATTATTTTTCCCGTGATGGTCAATATCTGGATCCGTATGTTCTGTGGAACTACCGAACCGGTTATTGTGAATACAAATGCGGTGGAAGTTGTAAAAGGATTGGGATAATTCATCATATTGGAAATCATAGGTTTGCTTATCACCCTGAAATCAATATGATACTCCAGGTTTCCTGCGGGATTCCCTGATACATCTTTACCGGAAACTATCAGTTCGTAATCATCGTCATCTCCGGTAAAAGTAGGTGTAAGATCAATAGTAGCTGTATTCTCGCCCGATGCTAAGTTCGCTGGCGTAAAACGCATAGTGTCATTATCGAAATGGTATGTTCTTAAAGATCCATCCGGAAATTTAATCTGAACATTTAATAGAGAAGTATCATTTAGTGCCCGTGACATATTTTCATCTTTTAATTTCACTACTATGTGCGGATGCGCGGAAACAATGTCCTGGTTTAAAATATGCACACCATCAAAAGTTACATCCATTAACGGATTGTATTTATCCACTTTTACATAAAAATTAGTATATATGAAATTATTAAAAAGATACTGTTCGGGCTGGTCATAATTTGGATTAAAATTTACAAAAATTGTGTTTTGTCCCGGGTAATTTTTAGTATCTATAATATAATGAATTGTGATGGTATCTCCACTTATTAAAGGCTTTTGCCTTGGAATAGAAATGACGTGAGTAACATTATTGTTGTCAATAATTGTCATTTGCACTTTTATACTATCAAAAGCATGAATGCTGATATTCTTGAACGAGATTCCAAAATGTAATGTATCTCCAAGGTTTAAGGTATCCTGGGATGAAAAAAAGATATTGGGTGAAATGGCGCCTTCCGGAGGCATCTGGTAGTTTAATCTCCAATAAGTAAGCTGGTAAGGCGTAAGAGTAATGCTATCAACATTACGCATTTTCAATTGTATGTAAGGATATTTGGAAGCGCTCACTGATGAAATATCTACATCCTGTTGCGATTTATTTAAATTAAAAAGTGTTGTGCTATTGCCTGATGTATCAACACCTATAATTTGCACTGAAGGATTATCTGCCGAATTGTTTTCCTGGCTGGTGCCTCTCCAGTGCATTTCTTTCCAGGAGGTGGCCGGGCCAAATTTTGGCGAAATGATATAACCAACAGTATCGGGTGAAACAAAATTAGCCTTCAGATCTACCTGGTCAGATATTCCGTTTGTGAATTCGAAAACAGGGGTAAAGCCGGTATTATTTTTTTGATAAATAAAACTAAATGCTCTCGGGCGATAAAAAGAATCAATCAAAACAAAACCTGCATTTTTCAATTTATGATACAGTGAATTACCAGGCCCAAAGGTAGTAGTATCTGTTTCCAGTGAATCGGCAAAAACATCGCTTGTGGAATCAGGGCCGGTAATATTCCTTACCATAACAAAATAATTATCGGGGATAGAATCCATGAAACGCATGGCGGAAAGTCTGTCTTTTTGAGTAGTAGTATTAAAAGCAAAATTAGCTGCCCTCGAATCTAAACATGCCGGATAGCTTCCACTAAGACCGGGGTTTTGGTTGATCCATGGTTTAAGCGTTAGTGGGTTTACTACATTGAAAATAATATTGTTGGTAGGATTACAGATACCTGTCGAGAAATTATAATTATTTACTCCTGCGTAACTGTCAGACGCGGTAGCGCCACCGGTAGGGAAAACAGTATTTCTCAATTCAAAGTAATTGGTAACGCTCGAAAATTTCCAAAGCCTTGAAGCGCTGTCAAGCCTTATAGTCTGAGTATCTGAAGCCAATTGCTGATAATAATGTGATTGATTAACACCTTCAGAGCTGCCAGCTAAATAGATAAATGAAGAATTATTCCAATGATAATCTGCCGCTGCATTTGAAACCGGTTTTACGGCTACTCTCCAATAATAAACAGTATTATCAGTATAGGTGAATCCGGGGTCAAATTCCATTACTCCCCCACCCTGGTGAACAGTGCGGGTTACCATTTGCGGCGAATTAAATAACGCAGTTGTATCAATTTCCATCACATAATCGCCGGGAGCGCTTAAAGGATTCGCGGTAGATGCATACAATTTTTGATTGGCAATATTGACAATAGCATAGTTCCCCGGGAAGCTTGGGTTCACTTCATCCTGATAAATATAAAATTGAACAGTCGTACTATTGTTGCTTTCCGACATCTCATCTACTTCGTTGTCTGCGTCTATTGTTACTGTTATTTTATTGAGTCCTTTGTCTCTTGTGGAAATAATAGGAACAGTTATATTAATGGAATCTGAATAATAAGGCGCTTTAATTCTTTTTCTTAAAATAACTGTAGTACTGCCATTCGGATAGGTTCTTTGCACTTCAAAAGTAACGGAATCCTTAATGGCTCTTCCAATATTGTAAGTGATGGCTTTAACTGAAAATTTATCTGCCGATACAGAAACAAATTGCGGGTTAATAAATACATTCTGTGGTTCCATCACGTAATCCGGTTTGGCCTGTGGATTTACAGTAAGAGATGGGTCTCCGTGAAAAGCAATTTCTTCGAGATGGGTTCTTGAAAAAAAGTTTAAAGATGGATTATCGCCACCCAGATTTTTTATGCTGTTTTGCATGTCATTGCCAATGGAATTTCCATAGTTGCTATTGCTTATCTGATTAAACATTTGTAAATCATAATCATTGAGATATGGAGGAATGCCCAGATAGGTATCCGCCAAAAAGCCTATGCTTCCTTTTTCTTTGGCTAATACAAAACTTTCTGATATGGATAAATTATTTTGAGTAGCCCGAAGCGTATCATAAATATAATTATTGCCCGCAGTGCATCCGCTTACCATAAATAAAGGATATTTGCCCTGGTTATTATAATCAGTGGGATCGCTTAAATTGAAAGCTAATTGCGTAGCAGATGAATGTCCAAAATAAGCAAGAATACCGATGCCTGAATTAAAAAGCTGTGTTATTCGTTGCCCGGAAATTAATTGTACTGCCGCACTTGATGCTTTTGAAAAAGTTTCTACATTTCCTCCAAAAAGGGTATCTTCTAAAATACCTTTGTACTGATTCATATAGTATCCAAAATCGGCATTATCTGAACTATCAGCCCCGCCTATAACATTGACCCCTTTTTTCATCCACAATTTATTAGCTGTAGTTTGTGTTGTTGATGCTTCTGATAGTTCATATTCTTTTATCTTTTGCAGGTAATTGCCTACTTCGTCTCCGGAAATAACAGAAAGCCTGCCAATAGGAATGCTGGGAACGATGCTTCCATAAGGAGATGATAATAATACATCAGATGCAGGATATCCAAAGGTGGGTACCAGGTTCAGTTTATCAGCATACACGCTGGTTTGATGGGTGATGTAATCATTGTATTCAATCCCCTTTCCAATTAGAAAAACGTATTTCGGAGGTGATGAAAATGTATTTTTTGCATATTGAATGAAGTCTTTTATTGCCGAAGGATGTTTTTTAATTCCATAAGCAAACTGATCCACCAGTTCATTAATGTCAATCACTTTGGCATTAAAGCTTCCTCCGGCAGCAGAACTTCTGTATTGCCTGTAAAGATCAACGAAGTTGTCACCGGTAGAACTTGCGTAAAGTATAGGATTGCTAATGATTAAATAGTTACCCTGGTTTGAAGAAACTGCATAATTTATAAAATTCCTTTGCTGAAATGAAGTAGCATTTTGAACAACACCAGGATCTTCACTTACCAGGCGGAATTTTCTTAAAGTAATAGCAGAAGGAGGCAGTACGAATTGTACTTTACCCGGAGTGCTGATATCTCCCGTATATCTTTTATTGGACGTGATATCAAATAAAACAGGAGGAGTACTTCCGTAATTAAAATTATTTATTACCAGGTAATTGCCAATATTAGTGGCCGGTAATTGAAAATAGAAGTTGGTTTGATTATTAAAATTAAATGTACTTGGATAAGTTATTTCATCAAAAGCAAGTACATATCTGTCTAAAGTAACAGCAGAGGTATTTTCAAACGTAATCTGCAAATTACTTAAATCCAGAAATGCACTAATAGGTATATTAGTGATCGTTTTTTTCAGATAATTAAAATATGGCATTGACTCATTATCCACTACCGTATTATAAATACTTACTTTTATGTTCCTGTCATTAATCGCATTTCCTGCCACTCCAAATTTTAAGGTTGCATTAGGCCCATTTCTATAAAGATTAATATTTGTAAAACCCGCATCCAAAGGCCTGCCGGGATAAATATCATAACTTGTCCACCCTTCGCCTATATCATACGAAGACGAATATATATAACTGCCAACCGATAATGCATATCCCGGGTTAATCTGGTCCTTAAAATAGTTGCCTTTTACATTCATAAAATAAGGCTCCGGGGTCAATGTAGTACCGGCAACATTATTAGCATCATCTGTAAATCTCAGGTTATTTCCTGTAGGATTTACAGTTAGAAAAAATGATGCGGTATCTGTTTGCAGACTGTAATGATCAGAAAGCTGATAATCGGCTACTCTGTATAATTTTGTATCAATTTTCCCGTCATTCTCATGTCCCCAAAACTCAATGTAACCATTAGCGGGCAAAGGCCCTGAAGGAACACTGGTGTATAATGTTACCTCTTCACCATTTCGCCAAAGCTGAAATTGTTCTGCAGGAATATTTCCCAGGCCAATACTGTTCAACGTTGCTTGTGTAATATGATAAAGCCCATCTGAGCCGACTTTAAATTTATAATAGGTCTTACTATAATCAATCCAACTGTTAGAATAGGTTTGCGCGCTTACTACTGCCGTCAGAAAAGTAAAAAATATGACTAATAATTTTTTCATAGTTAAATATTACTATTTGCTTACTTTTTTCTTTTTTGCCAAATCAATTTTTAATGAAAAAACATTTGTATATAAGGGATTTGATTGGTTAGCAAGATTGGTAAATGCGTAATCTATACTTACATTATTTACTTTGAAACCTGCGCCCAAACTTGGTTGATAAATCCATACTTTTTTTTGATTAGTAGTATCGCCATCAGCTAAGGCTCTTTGAAAATTAGAAATTCCGGCACGGACAAAAAATACATTTTTTATTGAAGCTTCTATACCTGCGTGAGGATCTATGCTCAATGTTTTACTTCCGATTATGGTGTTTCTTTCCCCGTCAAAAGTAAGGTCAAAATCAGCTTCTGTCAATAGATTTACAGCGGAACCTAATCTGAAATTGTAGGAAGTGCCCAATGTAAGATGGGGAGCAGTCAGTTCTGTTGATTTTACAGGTATTTCATTTTCTGTGAGATAAAGTACTTCCTTTTCTTTTTCAGTAAAATGGAATGACCAGGCATTAAAAGTAGTAGTAAGGTCTTTGGCTACTACACCAAGGCTCCATCTGCCTTTTTGCATTTTGAATGCTGCATCTATGCCAAATCCCCAGGCAGTAGCAAAAGTGCCTACTTTGCGGTAAATGATTTTTGCATTGGCTCCAAAACTGGTTTTAAAATCTCCGTTATCTTTTATTTTCTGAGCAAAAGAAAAAAGGAATGCATAGTCTGCTGATGAAAAAGTAGTGATATTTCCATAGTTGATACTACCATCCGGCTCCACTAAAAAAAGCGTATTAGGGATATCATCTACCGCAAAACGCAAAACAGTAAGGCCGATCACTCTTTTATTATCATCAACAGGAATGGCCACGCTGCCAAAATCGTATTTACCAATATTATCAAAATAGCTCGCGTGCATTAAACTTACAGAAGGAAAGTCCTGCACACCCACCAGCGCCGCAGGGTTCCAATAACCTGCAGTACCATCAGAGACGGAGGCAGCCTGAGAGGCTCCCATACCAAGCCCGCGCGCGCCTGCACCTATATTTAAAAATTCATTCGAATATTTCCGGAATTGAGAGAATCCGAACGCAGGAATCAGCATTAAAATTATTAATTTGATAAACAGGGAAATTCTCATATAGGGGGCGATCAGTTATTTGAAAGATTCAATGGGTGCTACCGGCAAATTAAAACGGACATTACTATATCTATATTGTATTTCCCGGTTTCAATGCGCGATAAAATTAAGTAAAACTTACTGCAATTGCCAAATGAAACCCTTTTTTTTAAGTTGTAAAATTATTGTCATTTATAAAAAGAAGTAAATTTTAATGGTATGCTGAGTGCGTTGTTTATTTTTGTGACCTATTTTTGACACATTATATGGAAAATTTAATAGCAGAATTAAGATGGCGGGGGCTTATCCAGGATATGATTCCCGGAACGGAAGAACGACTTTGTAAAGAACTCATTTCGGCGTATGTAGGTTTCGATCCTACGGCAGACAGTCTTCACATCGGCAGCCTGATACCGATTATTGTTTTGGTGCATTTGCAAAAATATGGACACAAGCCAATAGCATTGGTTGGTGGCGCTACAGGTATGGTAGGAGATCCTTCGGGGAAAAGTGAAGAAAGAAATTTATTGAGTAAAGAAATCCTGGATAAAAATGTAGCCGCAGTAAAGCAACAATTATCGAAGTTTCTTGATTTTAATTCAGATAAACTCAATGCTGCAGAAATGGTGAACAATTACGACTGGTTTCAAAATTTTTCTTTTTTAGATTTTATCCGTGACGTGGGAAAACATATTTCTGTAAATTATATGATGGCGAAAGATAGTGTGAAAAAACGCCTTGAAGGTGAGAATGGGATGAGTTTTACGGAATTCACTTACCAGTTGGTACAGGGTTATGATTTTTACTGGTTGTATAAAAATAAAAACTGCAAACTGCAATTTGGAGGCAGCGATCAATGGGGAAATATTGTAACCGGTACAGAACTAATCAGAAGAAAAGCCGGTGGCGAAGCGCTTGCATTTACCTGCCCGTTATTAACCAAATCTGACGGAAGTAAATTTGGTAAAAGTGAAAAAGGAAATATCTGGTTAGACGCTGAGAAAACATCGCCTTATACTTTTTACCAGTTTTGGCTTAATACCGCCGATGCTGACGCAGAAAGATTTTTAAAAGTATTTACCTTTTTATCTGAAAATGAAATAAAAGGGCTGGTTCAACAGCATACGGGGAATGAGCACCAAAGGATACTTCAAAAAAAATTAGCAGAAGAACTTACCTGTTTTGTACATTCAAAAAATGATTATGAATTTGCGGTAAAAGCATCTTCCATTTTATTTAGTAACGATACCGCACAAACGCTGAAAGAATTAAATGAACAACAACTATTACAGGTAATGGAAGGAGTACCAACTGTCGAAATAAAAAAAGACAGATTGAATGATCTGGATTTAATTTCATTATTAACCGAAACAAAAATATTGCCCAGCAAAGGCGAAGCAAAAAAAATGCTTGCGGGTGGTGGTATATTTATCAATAAAGAAAAAATAAATTCTATTGATGAAAAAATAAATACTACCCAACTTTTAAACGATAAATATTTACTGATACAAAAAGGAAAAAAGAACTATTATTTACTGATAGCAAATTAATCTAATGGTCTCCATCTGATTAATCTGATAAAAAGTAGTTTATAAATAAAATGAAAATCTCAATAATTTCTCCGTTTACTGTTGATTACTATATCCGCGTCCTGACCTTCGGTGCCGGCCGCTAATTTCTTCTGAGACCGAGCCTTAGATAATGGCAGAATCGCCTGGCGTCAGACAGCGGTTTAAAATATTAATTAATCACAGTAAACCAACAAATAACAGGATTTCTGATTTCCGATTTTCCATCACAATTTTAATTTTGAGACGCTCTTCAGGATTGTATTTTTCATGTTAAAAGACTGAAACAAATTTACATTTTCAGAATTCTTAATATAAACTTTCGGAACACCCGGTTGTGTTGGTGCATTTACAAAACGAAACGTGATATCTTTAACACTGTCTAATACAAAAGCCGGCCGTTGGTCATCGCTCAAAAGATGCAGATTTATATTATCAAGTTGAATACCATTCACGTTTCTGATAAAAAATCCGTACGAAGGCAACGTTCCATATCTGTCTGGTTCGGGGTAAATTTTTTCTAATCCCGGCACTTCCCTTTCAGCCTGTTCTTTTGTGCCGCCACCTTTATAATAAATATTGATATCATGCAGTGATACATCTTCAATATCATGGCCAGGTATCCCGTTGATAATGGCGCCTGTTTGCGAATCTACATTGTAGGCTACTATGTTACTGATAATAATCCTCTTTAAAGAACCAACCGGGGTTCCTTCGGGGCCACGCATGCGCGCTCCAAGACTTAAAAAGATAGGCGCATTTACAATATCGCGCATGGTAATGTTGTTGATAGTTACATCTTCAAGCTGAGCGCCATCTACAGTTTCCAAAGCAAGGCCGCCGCAATAATCAAAAACGCAATTGGAAATAGTAATATTCTTGAAACCTCCATTAGATTCTGTTCCCATTTTGATACGTCCTGTCGGGCTTTTATCACCGGTACGTTTATAAGTTCCGTCTAAAAAACTTCCTTCATCAAAACCGCTTACTTCGCAATTGGTAATGGTTACATTTTCAGTTGACCTTGCAAAACCAAGACCATAGCTACTCTTCAAAACAATTGCATCATCCTTGGGTGAATTCACACTACAGTTGGAAATCTTTACATTCCGGCAACAATCTATATCCATTCCATCGCGATTGGTATCCATTATTACATTATCTACAGTAAGATTATCAACTCCGGTCGCAAGCAGTGCAAACCATCCTGCGTGAAGCATGGAAATATCGCGTATGGTTACGTTGCGGCACAGGTAAAGGCTGATGGATTTGTTAGGACGTTTGTCATCTTCACCCTTATTACTTCTTACCAGCCCCTTTCCCCAAATCATTCCATGTCCTATGATAGAAATATCATGCAGGTTCTCGCCCCATATCAGGCTGTTGTGCCAATGCCTGTGCCCAAAATCTTCGTATTTGTTACTTATTTTATCTTCCGGAAGATCATATTCATCCTGGTCTTCAGCAGGAGCAGCAATAATAGTGGCGCCATTTTCAAGATATAGGGTAATATTACTTTTAAGATGAATAGAGCCACAGAGGTAGTTTCCGGCAGGAAAATAAACCGTTCCACCACCGGCTTTAGCCGCCTGGTCAATTGCATTGTTGATGAATTTTGTATCAAGGTCAGTTCCGTTGCCTTTGGCTCCTGAATATTTTACATTATAAAATGATGTAGCAGTATTTGGAATTTGCGCCTGTGTTGTAAAGCTTAGAATGCTCATCGTAAAAAAAGCGGTAAAAATCATTTTCATTTCTTTTTAAATATTTTTAGTTAAGGTGAAAAAATAATTTTAAAGCTAATCATTATGATAAGAAAAAATAATTTTTTTTAAAATTGAATCTTAATCCAATTAATAATCAGGTGTATTTTATTTTCTTTCGACCAGGCGTCGTTTTTATCATCTCATTTTTTTGACTCATTAGAAGATTCAATCTTAACGAAACGATCTCTAAAGTTTGAGGAGTTTTTTTTGATTTTTCTTAAAATTGTATTCGCAAAGTAGCCTTAGTGCTGGATTTGCCAACCAAGTCGGTGCCATTTTTAATAATCTGATGGTTCCTTTTTCGCAAGTTTTGCAGGATGATCCGATAGCTTTAATGTGATCCGGTTATTATTTGTTCATTTACCACATGTATCAACTTTTATTAGTGTTATCTCTATCTAAAAAATAGAAATCATTCCTAAATGTTGCTTTACTGTACTAAAAATAATTTGATAAACACAAGGCTGACAAACTTAGAAAATATATTCATTAATTTGGAATAACTTCTTAATGACTGTTAACATTCAGGGCAATAAAAAGTTTAGCAAGAAATTTGCTGTATATAGGGAAACGCCCTTCTAGCGGATAATACTAAACACAGATATTGATATGAAAACGATTGTTATATTTCTTTTTTCGCTGGCTTTATGGACCGATGTGCAGGGGCAATTAAAAACCACAGTGAAGTGTCCTGACTTCAATATTGACATTCTTGACGGTAAAGTAAACAAAGATATTTTCCCTTATTCCACTTTGGATCAAATCAAACTTCATCTGCCGTGTTTTACAAAGTTTGAAAAAGAAGGAGATTCCTCTAAATGTGGTGGAGTTGTGTTTTATAAAGATAAAGATGTGACTTTTTATACAAGCCGTCATTATATAGAAATTGGGCCTCACTACAAAGGGACACTCAGTATTCCATTGATGGGTGCGCCTCGAAATAGCTTATTTAAATGGCTTGGAGACCCACAGGTAAAAGATGTGCATTGGGATGCTTTTCAAACTGCTTATGGAATACTGATCCTATATTATAACAACGCTTCAAAAGTTGATAAAATACAAATCAGCAGTGAAAAAGCAAATACCATCAGGCTTTGCCAATAAAACTCCACACCTGCTTTAAAAATAACTGTTTGATCTATTGGATCAAATTTTTATTTCAAATCGAATAATTTTTCTGCATCCAGCCAGTTATCTAATCTTTCATATTTTGTTTCATTCAAATTGTGCGAAGAAGAAAACATAATACGCCTTCCATCAAAAACAGATAAATTAAAATCGTGATCATCAATAAGAACATCTCCCTTCAAAACACTTTTATCACCACAAAAGATCCTTCGTTTCCATGAAATAAAAGGAAAATGCTGATCAAGCCAATTATTTTTATGAGGTAAGGAAAAAGGAAATTCCATTGCCGCTGAAGCGATATACACTTCAAAGCGGTTATTCAACTCTTTTACCATTTCAATGCTGTTTGGAATAACAGGAAGGTCTTTAAAAAAGTCAGGGTGAAAAGGATATTGCTTTACTATTTTTTTATTTTCTTCGGGTACGATTACATGAAGCTTGGTTCCTTTCATGTCCTCCAGTGAATAGCGAACGCCAAAATCACGTTCATACCATTCAATAAAACGCTCAACAGCATCAGCAATTACATCATCCATATCAATCAATATTCTCATAAAATTTTATTTAATTAAAAAAATTAAAAGTAAACTATGTATCCGGCTTTTCAGTCAGAAAAAACCGAAAGTTTAGAGGATTTCAATAATCACCTTATATATGTTTTAAAAAAAATATTCCTGTAAATTCATGTTTCAATACTTTTCAAACTGCTTTTATTACAGAAGTTTTTAATTTTTTTGGTTGCATTCAAAATGTGAAAGGTTATCAACCTTCAATATTTCATTATTCACTCATCAGCGTAGTGTATGCAGTTGCAGTAAGAGCAAATACTGACTTTCCATTTATCACAGGAATCTGTTTTTCTTTTTTCATTTCACTGTTTTTATCGGTCACCCACACACGCAAATATTTTATTTTATGAGGAAGGCCGGTAAGCGTTACTTTTCGTTCAGCATCATTATTCACAAGATGTATGACATAAATACCACGGACATTATCTCCAAGCGCCGCGCCGGAAACATTGTCTCCTTCTATTTTTAATGGCATCGCTTTTAAATCTTTGGGAGTAGAAGCCAGTTGTTTCAAATTCCAGAAACGTTGCGTAGGATGAAGCGGCTCGCTGGTATCACCGTAAACACCACCGCCGGCGAGGAGGGAATAATCGGAAGTAAGCTGCCATTGCAAAATAGACAGAGGTTGGCAAATAGACAGCAACCTTACATACAAATTAATTTCCTGTAAAGCATAAGTGGGTTCTTTAAAAATATCAGGATAGCCCCATGCCTGTGCATCAATACTGCCTTCAGCTATAATCAAGGGACGATGTATTTTAGTAGCAGCATCAGCCCATTTTTGCAAAGTAGGCGTATCCCACCCGCGCCATGAATGGAAAGATACCGCTCCGATATAAGGATAAGTTGCCGGGTCATTAAGAGCTGGGACAATAAATTGAAAAGTTGTCGCATCAGAATTATCACCCAGCAATAATTTTGTTTTCAATCCTCTCTCCACAAAATAAGCCCCAAGCCCTTTAATCAATTCATCCTGTTCCTCTCCTGTTTGCCTGATGTTAATTCCCAGGTCAGATTCATTAAAGGAAAAATCAGCTATCTCTACTCCATATTCATCTTTCAGGTATTGGATATAATCGGCAATGGATTTATAAATTTCTTTTGTTTTGGAATGATCTAACGGGTTTCCCCATACATGATCGGGCGTGGGCCTGAAATGCAAAGGGCCTACAACAGCCCATTGCGGCGGAAACCATGCAGAAAGAATTAATGGAATACCCATTTTATGCAATCGTTGCGCCATCTCCATTGATTGTTGTACATGATGATTCAACTTACCCGCTTTCGCTGCTGCAATAGGATCGGTATTCATATCGGGTTGCCAAAACATCCAGGGCATTTCTACACGACCCCATGCTACACGCAAATTTTTCAAACAATAATCAATTACTTCCGGATCTATTTTTGGGTTTTGTAAACGAAAATTTCCTCCAAGACCATCGAATGCCCTGCCAGTCTTAGTTGTATTAAGAACAAGTGTTATTGGTTTTTTATCAATCAAACCTGATGCTTTTACAGAAAAGCTTTGGGTAACGACTTCGCCGCTTTTTATATCTCCTTTTTGTATAGGAATAAAAACATGAATATCATTATCGGGTTCTTTTTTAATGATAAGATTTACAGTATTTTGAAAAGTAATTTTTAGTTGTCGTGATGGAGAAACAAATTGAACAGAAGTTGCCGGAGTTTCTAAATATTCATCAAGTGCTGATGAATTTTCAGAAAGTTTTACCTTTTTTAAATCATTAATTTTAATACTTCCCTCCGCATAATTTTTTGCAGAAAGTATTAAGCTGATATAGGCGCCATCAAGAGCCATATCTGCTTTTGCAGTCAATTGCACATTTACATCTGCAACTCCTTTCCCTTTATCGGTTACATCTTCTGTAAAATAAAGACTGTCTAAATTGGTTAATACAGTCTGCGTATATCCATTCCTGGTATAATGGGGCCGTTGTTTTTCTTTGGCTGTAGTATTAATATCCTTCCAGTTATTTTGTACCACACATAAATTCGTTTGAAACTCCATTAATTGGCCGTCTATTCTTATTCCAGAAATATTTCCCCAGGGTTCCAGTTCTGCCTGGGCAAATAATTGCATTGTTATAAAAAAAATTACTGTTGATAAAAGACTGTGTTTAAACATATTGTTGATTATTTGAAAAATTTTAATAAGGCTCTTGCTTGATGAGAAGCATTTTTGCTCACAGGTTCTATGGAACATTTTTGAGCAGTTACTGCATTTGCATTAAGAAATATTACAACTGAAAAAAACAGAATAGCTTTTTGAAAGATTCTCATTCCCTTATTTTTTAAAATTGTAAAATTCATATTCTGATCAATGAAGGTAGGGATTCTTAATTTTTACCGATGGGTTTTTTATGAATGGTTTAAGATTTCGTTCCGTGTTATTTCTAATTTACCCAATTCATAAAATAGTAGTAGCTTATCATTTCTAAACCTTTCGGGTATGAAGAAAATTCTTATTAATTTTTCTATATCATTAATGGCGTTTGTTTTATTTGGTATAACACTCATGAGCATATAATAATTACCATTTCACTGAAATTTTATAATTAGTATTCTTAAAATCAACGGATTGTTCTTCTCCGTTTCCGGATGTTTTCAACTGTTGACCGTTCATGGTAAAAGATTCATTTGGAGGAAACCCATGCAGGATTAAATGCACTTCATTGAATTTTGAAGTATAGTTTCCCTGCGCAGGATCCATGAGGATTTCATTGTCTTGAGGATTAAACTGAATATTCCTCAAATAATATTTTCCCTGCTCATATTGATAAGTAGTACCGTCGTCTTCGTAATAGGTAAAACTATTGGGAGCATCTCCATACCAAACATTCAAATACATGATTCCATTCCCTTTATCGGCTGTGGTTTGCACTACATTTTGCATGGGAATAATAGCCCCTGCTTTTATAAATACCGGTAAATTATTCAGAGGGCTTCCTACCCACACTATTTGAGAGCCTGCATATTTTTTGTCACTCCCAAACCGATACCAATTCCCCGAAGGCAGATAAACCTGTTCTGCATTCTTAGTACTGGCTACAGGAGCTACAAGCATAGATGGGCCAAATAAAAATTGATCTTCAAAACGAGTGTCATATACATTTTCGTTATGGGTATAATCAATAGCTAACGTACGATTAACAGGCATCCCTGTAAGATGAGCTTCATAAAAAGAAGAATACAAATAAGGTAATAAACGATACCGGGTTTGAATAGAATGCCGCATCATCGCTTCATTCCACTCGCCCCATGCCCAGGGTTCATGGTCGGTATTTCCCTTGGTGGAATGATTGCGAAACATAGGAGTGTAGGCGCCGAGCGACATCCAGCGAACCATAAGATTGGGAGTGGGGTTACCCGTAAAACCGCCAATGTCCACTCCGTCAAAGGCTTCGCCGGTTATTCCCATACTATTGATCATCCGGTAAGCCAGTAACATGTGATCATCAGTAGGATTATTATCCCCTGTCCACATAGCAGAGTATCGCTGCACGCCGGAATAAGCGGCACGCGTTAAAACAAAAGGACGATTGCCATTCAAAAGTGCTTTAGTACCTTCAAACGTGGCCCGGGCCATTTGCATTCCATAAATGTTACGTGCCTTTTTTAAAGTAAAAGTATTTTTCCCTTCGCCAAATTCTATCAAAGGCGGTATATCCTGGCCCCAGGCGGAAGGCTCGTCCATGTCATTCCAAAAACCGGTAACGCCGCTGTTCACCAAAACTTTAAAATTTTCTCCCCACCATTTTCTCACATCATCGCGTGTAAAATCCGGGAAATGACTTCTGCCTGCCCACACACTTCCAGTGTAAGGTGTGCCATCAGGGTAACGTGCAAAATAATGATGCATTACGCCCGTAAGATAAGGCTGATAGCCGTTTGAATCTATCTTAATGCCAGGATCAATTATTGTTACCAGGTGCATGCCCATAGCTTTTAAACTATCTGTCATTGATTTCGGATCAGGATAAGTTTCAGGATTCCACGTGAAGACCCGGTATCCATTCATGTAGTCAATATCGCAATACATTACATCGCATGGAATACTATCCTGTCGCATCCTTCGGGCTACGTCCATCAACTGCTGCCGGCTCATATAACTGTAGCGGCTTTGCTGATAACCTAAGCTCCACAAAGGAGGCATTTGCATCCTTCCGGTAAGCCAGGTATAATCTTTCAACTGGTTACTAACAGTAGAAGCTCCAAAAAAATAATAGTTTATCGGGCCTCCTTCCGCACCAAAAAAATACATGGTGCTATCAGTTGAGCCTCCAAAATTGAAAAATGATTTATAACTATTATCAAAAAAAATTCCGAATAAATTATTCTTATGAATACCGATGAAATAAGGCATTGTTGAATATAACGGATCCTGGTTGATTCCGTATCCCGGAGCATCTGTATTCCAGTTAACATAAGACAGGCCCCAACGATTTAATGGACCTGTTTTTTCACCAAGCCCGATAAATTTTTCACTCTTAGTAACTTTGCGATAACTGGTCATTTCTGTTCCCTGCCATGAAACGCCAAGTGAGGGCGCATCGCCATCTAACCATTGTCCCAGGGCATTATAAAAATTGATGCGTAATGGATTTTTTTGCACTACAATTTTTAATGAATCTGTAGTTAAGGTGATATTGTCTTTATTGTCTATAACACTTTTAAATTCATCGGCTGCATCCCGGATAACGGCGTACGATGAACTGACAGGCATTGTTGCAGGAGCAATTCTTACACGAACAATAGTGGGTGTATAAACTGTAAACTGCACTTCTTCATTTCCTGCTGTTTTTATGAGAACACCATGATCTACTTTTTGAAATTTTGTTACGGCTCCAATTTGATGGCTCATCAGATTATCCTGCCCAAAACATAAAGCAGGAAATAACAAAATAATAATTGAAAAATGGAATAGATAATTTTTCATGATAGTGTGTAATTTGAACACAATGTAAAACAAAATGCTCAAAAAGTAATTACCTATTTTACTGTGGCTTGAACAGGTATATCAATGATTCAAAACCGAATCCAGCTTTTGATGAAAAAGTGAAAAGTCATTCAGATTATTATGCGAACCATTTTCAATAGTGATAAATTCATCCCCCGGCTTTAAAACTTTTTTCAATTTTGCTGCACATCGGTATGGTATCACTTTATCCGAGGTGCCATGAAAAATAGTAACGGGTGCTTTTACTTCTTCAAGATATTCCCCAACAGGAAATTTGAAATGAGACATTCTACCTGTGGGATAAATGGGTGCATAAGTACTTAACAGATCAGGCATACTGTAATAAGGCGTTTCTAAAATTAATCTGTGGCAGGGAAATCTCGCAGCAATGTACGAAGCCACACCTGTACCTAACGACCTACCATAGACGACAATACTATCGGCAGGAAATTTTGAATGAGCCAGTTTATAAACTTCTTTCGACTGTTTATAAATATTTTCTTCAGTTAAATCCCCTGTTGTCTTTCCGTATCCCGGATAATCGGGCATCCACACTTCGTAACCATGTTTGAGGAAATTAGGGACATATTTCGCATAATCAGTCAGATTGCCGGCATTGCCATGAAAATATATTACAACACCTTTTGGTGCTGAACCAGGTGAGAGAAATTGAATTAAATTCAGTGTATCCGTTTCATTCATCGCTATATTTACTTCTTCGAATGGGATGTCAAATTTGAATTTAAAATTATCTGGTAACTTGACAGACCGAAATAGGAGTTTTTTCTGTAAATGATATAATGCAATTCCTACCGAACTATAAATAAGAGTAGCGACAATTGTTATTCTGTAAATTTTTCTTTTGACAGAAACTTCGGGCCGGTTTTCGTTTTGCTTCATTTTCAATTATCAATTTTTAATTAATCATGGTGCTAATATATCTCTTAAAAAATTATGATATTCAGGAAAAGAAGGAAGATTATTATGGCCACCACCTTCTATTGTAATTAAAGTAATTTTTCGCGGATTTAATTGCTGCAATTTTTCGCTCTGGCTTATCGGAATCAACCAATCTTTGCTACCATGAATAATATAGGTATGGCAATTTACTTTCCTTATCCATTTATCTGTTCGTAATTGATATCGAAGAACAAAACGCATGGGAAGAATAGGAATAAACCGCTGAACCGCTTTTGCAAAATTATAATAAGGCGCATCCAGAATTAAATACCGGGGAGAATTATCACTCGCCAGTTTTGTAGCAAACCCGCTCCCCAGGCTTCTTCCATATACGATGATTTGATTTTCGTGATACTGAACGGCGAGTGTATCATAAACTACCTGTACATCTTTCAGCATCTCTTTTTCACTTTTGTTTCCGGTGCTTTTACCAAATCCGCGATAATCTACTAACACCACATCATATTTATAACGATAAAAATCTTTGGCATATTTAGCCCATCCTTTTATGCTTCGTGTATTACCATGGAAATATAAAATTAATCCTAAAGGATCTTTGGCATAAAAATGCAAACCATTAATCGTAACTCCGGGTGCGGTATCAAAAAATAATTCTTTGAATGGGATATCATATTTATAAACAAAATCAGGCTTTAATTTTTCAGGGTTAAATATAAATCGTTCCTGAACAAAATAAACAAGGATCATAATAAAAGCATAGCCTGCAATAATATATATGAGAGCGGAAGACATTTAGTTCGTAGTTTGTAGTTCTCAGTTTTTGCAATTCATTACTTTATAGGTGTAAGGTAACAGGTTTTAGGAACTCCCAATAAACAAGGAAATAATCAGGATTCCTATTTTTATTTCTTCCTGTGAATATTGAACATTTTGTATTAAGTAATGAATATGCTTTCTTTCTTTCCTTATTTCTTATTCTTTATTCTCCGGTAGCAGGCATCAGGTTTTTGGAAGTATCAGTAAACAAGGAAATAATCAGGATTTTTATTTTTTATTTCTCCTTTGATTATTGAATATTTTGTATTGAATATTCTTCCCTCTATTATTCCTTATTTCTTATTCCTCTTCAGGGAAAACGCGTTTTAATTTCAACCTGCGAACCGGGGCTACTATCAAAGGAAATTTTTCAACCGTTACATTACTTTGTTCCAACCCAAAACCTCTTTCTTCGCTGAGGCTTGTCTTTTTGATCCAGAAATATAATTTCATCACCAGCTTTTCAAATATAGGAAGTTCATTATCCTGAGAAAGAAATTTTTCCATCACTATAAACTGAAAATCACCTACCACATTATTTTTTTGCAAACTATCATATCTACTGGTTATATTAACTTCCTTATTGGCAACCATATCCTGAACCACTTTCTTAAACATAAGATTGATACGCGGCTCCATTCTAAACCCAAGACGTATTTCAATTCTTATCACTTCATTGGGGACAATAGTATCCACCGTATAATCGGCAATGTAAGGATCATCCTGAGTATCCACGTGTACAAACCAATAAATGTCGGCGCGTTTTGGTTTGCGGTTCAGAATAGAGTAAACGATTTTATGTTCAATTTCTTTTGGATTATTAGCGCTCGTCAGATATACAACGTGTGTAGCATATTTAGGAATACTCATGTCATTGCTGATTTCCTGAATTGTAGGCAGGTATTGATCTAACCGCACAAATTCAACATAACGATTTTTGATTTTTCGCGCTCTGAACCAAACATACATTACCGTAAATAAACCCCCGCCAATAATTAAAGTAACAAATCCGCCATGAGGAAATTTTTCAAGATTAGCGATAAGAAAACTAAGTTCGATGGTTAAATAAACGGTGAGATAGAGATATACCAGGAACTTTGGTGTTCTTTTAGAAATCAGATAATTGGCAAACAGCATAGAGGTTGCTAACATACATAAAGTGATGGCAAGCCCGTAAGCCGCTTCCATGTTGGAGGAGGTTTGAAAATAAATAACAACTCCAAGGCATCCTACCAGCAATAAAGTATTAATACCCGGAATGTATAATTGTCCCCGTTCTTCTGTGGGATAATTTATTTTCATTTTTGGCCAAAGGTTTAGCCGCATACTTTCACTGATCAAAGTAAAAGAACCACTTATCAATGCCTGGCTGGCAATGATGGCAGCTACCGTAGAAATAACGATCCCGATGATCTTAAAACTATCCGGCATAATTCCAAAAAAAGGGTTGAAGCCGTTATCAATAATTTCTTTGGTTAAAAGTTGTCCTTTATAATTTGCCAACAACCATGCGCCCTGTCCCAGGTAATTTATGATTAAAGCTATCTTTACATAGATCCATGACACCCTTATATTGTTTCTGCCGCAATGCCCCAGATCGCTGTATAACGCCTCTGCTCCTGTGGTACATAGGAAAACCGCGCCCAAAATAAAAAAGCCTTTGGGGTATGCCGTCAGGAGCCTGATCGCATAATAGGGATTGAAGGCTTTAAAAATATTCAGGTTATCAACCAGGTGAATGGAGCCCAAAATAAGCAACATCAAAAACCAGAAAAACATAACCGGCCCAAAAAGTTTTCCGATGTTAGCTGTTCCGAATTGCTGTGAAAAAAATAAAGCAATTAAAATAATGATTACTATATAAATAATAGCCGTTCCGCTGATGTCGCTAAAAAAAGGAATTTGCCTTAGCCCTTCAATAGAAGAAGTAACTGTAATAGGAGGAGTAATAATTCCATCCGCCAGAATAGAAGCCCCTCCGATCATCGCGGGAAAGACAAGCCATTTTTTTTGACGCCGTATCAACGCATACAAAGAAAAAATACCGCCTTCACCATTGTTATCCGCTTTTAATGTAAGAGTAATGTACTTGATGGTTGTCTGCAAAGTGAGTGTCCAGATGACGCAGGAAAGGCCGCCCAGTATAAGTTCGGAAGTAATTAACCTGTCCCTGATAATGGCATTTAAAACATAAA
>DASSHD010000416.1:0-2132 GCA_035693085.1 Hanamia sp.
TCTTGTTATGCTTCCGCTTCATTACCAAAAATCAGGTTCGGGGAAAACGATATTGCTTGTTCATGGCAATTCTCAATCATCAGAAGTTTGGGATGATGTTATTAATCAACCGGCTCTTTTAAATTGCACATCTATTTGCGTTGATTTACCCGGACATGGAAATTCTTTTCACAGCAAAGACCCCGAAAATGATTATTCATTGAAGGGCATGGCAGAGCATTTTACCCAATTTGTTCAATCTATGCAACAAACGGAATACATTATAGTTGCAGCCTCTTTAGGCAGCACTGTTGTTTCAGAAGCATTGCCACAATTAAAGGGTTGTAAAGGATTATTTTTTGTGGGCGGCTGTATTTCAGGAAATAAGATAACACCTCAAAATGCTTTTCAACCCAATCCCAATGCGGCAGTAAATTATACCGAAAAACCCACAGAAGAAGAATTAGAAGCTTATTTAAATTTGGTTGTGTTTGATAAAGAAGATAAATCCGCAAGAGAAAAATACAAAAAAATTTTTTTATCCACCGATGGTAAAGTACGCTCAACACTTGCCGTTACTTTAAGTAAAGGTGAATGGAGCGATGAAGTTGAAAATATTGCCAAAGCCAATATTCCGGTAGCTTTAGTATATGGTAAACAGGAAGAAATTATGCAACCGGGTTATTTGCAGAATGTGAAGTTACCCAAATGGAGAGATGAAATTATTTTAATAGATAATGCCGGACATTCCGTACAGATAGATAAACCGAAAGAGTTGGCTGACCTCATTGCCGGGTTTGCTAATGATTGTTTATAATTCTTTTGTATCTGGTAAAAGTAGAAAATTTTTGTGGAAACACCTCTTGCATTGGCACTTAAAAGTGCCGATTGATTTTAGCGTTTTTTTTAAATTAAAAAATAATGATGAAGGGCTAATAAACCAAATTGTATTATTTAAATTGAAAAAATATAAAACAATGAGTGACACACCAAAAAAGGACACACCAAAACAAAAGTACATTTTAGACAAATATGACGATCGGATAAAAGTAGGAGCAAATGAATTTTATAAAGATGGTAAAGGCTTTAAAGAAGGGAACATTCTTGAAAGAGATCTGTCGGTTAACATGATGAGGATTTATAATATTGTAAGTACAACAGCCATAGACCGTCTTAATGAAAAAAAATTTATAGAATTTTATAATGATAAAGACCTTCTTGAATTTCACGGGGCGAGGCTAACCAGAATGTATCCACCGTGTACCGTACTGGATAGCAACAATTTAAAAAATGATATAAAGACAGTAGGCTTTTTATTCGCAGCTTATTATTCTAAAAAAGATAAAGATACGGGAGAATATTTTTATATTGGTAAGGCTTTCCCAGGTATAAAATTTGAAGAAAGGATAAAAGAAGTAAATAGGGCTGAATGGAACAGGCAAGACTTTTATAAAATGTTTCTCGGTTTTTATCTTGACCAAATTTTTATTGTTTTGGAGAAAGAAATTAAAAGAGAAACCGGGAACGATAAATATTATAACGAAAACATTAAACCTTTACAAGACCGAATAGATAACTATGATATAACGGAAACCCCTCCGACAAATGAGCAATATCAAAAAGATATAAAAAGGGTTATCAAATATTTACATATAAAAAAGATATCAGTAGAAGGTAAGCAGATTAAACTACCTGATATGCAAATTGATGCCTTCGCTGAGAACCCTATAAGCTACAAAGACTTTTGTGAATTCGGATTTAATTACAATGTAAAGCCGCCAAGCGAAGAGTTTAAAGAATGGTCAAAAAATTGGAGTGTGGCAGATTTGCTACATTTAAGTTATGTTGAAAGTAGAAATCCTAATCCGCCAAGTTTTTTATCGGATGTTGAGTTTACGGTAAACTTAACACCGAGAGAATGGAGAAAATATTTTGAAATTGCAATAGATAAAAATTTTGTTCCAATGAAATACTATTTGTGGCAAAATTATAATTTTCCCGATAAAGCATTCACAGCAATTCAGTTAGTAAATATATTTATTCAGTTTGAATACTCTTTCAAAGTTTAGGCAATGCATCGCCTGTCAGCCTTTGAGGCTGTTTTGTATTTTCCAGTTTTCCTTTTTTGTGTGTACGTTATTTTTTGCGTGGTT
>DASSHD010000417.1:0-5576 GCA_035693085.1 Hanamia sp.
TCAGGATTTATCTGATGAGAATAGAGCGTATTTATTGCAAAATTGGACAACAGTTGAAGGGGGAACTTTCAACCTTTACTTTGCCTTTTTTGAGCTAGGATATAAGCTACTGGTGCCTACGGGAAAATTAGGTTACATCACACCTAATAGCTATTTTACCTCTTTGGCCGGTGAATCTATTCGTAAGTATTTTCAAGAAAAAAAATGTGTGTCAAGAATCGTGGATTTCAGTCATAAAAAAGTTTTTGATGCACAAACTTATACTGCAATTTCTTTTTTGAATAAAAAGGAAAATGAGGCGATAATTTTTGACAGAATAAAAGAAGGATACAGTCCTGAGAATTTTTTACCTATTGCCAACGGTTCGCTAAACTACCTGAAAGATTTGAATACAAAGAAATGGCGTTTGCTAAAAACGGATGAACAAAAGAATATTAAAACAATTGAAACTATCGGTACGCCAATCGGAAAACTATTTGATATATGCGTAGGTATTGCAACATTAAAAGATGATGTATTTTTTGTAGATGGAAGTAAAGAACAAAACGGGTTTTATATTAAAACAACTTACAAAGGAAATTTTGAAATTGAAAAAGAAGCAACGAAATCTGTTTATAAAATTTCTGATTTTAAAACACAAGAGGAAGCCGATCAAAACACAAGAAGAATAATATTCCCCTACTGTATAAAAAAAAGAATAGCTGTACCAATTCCTGAAAAGGAATTTAAAGTGAATTTCCCTAAATGTTATGCCTACTTATTAACAGAAAAGGAAATATTATTATCAAGAGATAAAGGAAAAGTAAAATTTGAGCCGTTTTATGTCTGGGGAAGAACACAAGGGTTGAACCGAACCGGAAAAAAAATTATAAATCCTACATTCAGCCGGAGACCAAGATTCCTACTTATCGAAGAAGAAACAGCCTATTTTACAAATGGCTATGGACTTTTTTTTCGCAAACAGGGGAATGACAATTCCTTTTTTCCAGAAACAATTAATCCGATAACGAAAATTGAGAATATTGATTTGGTTCAAAAAATTTTGAACTCTTATCTAATGCATTATTATGTAAGTAAAACGAGTGTATCTATTGAAGGCGGGTACCCCTGCTATCAAAAAAATTTCATCGAAAAATTCACTATTCCTTACTTTACTAAAGAAGAAATTAAAATGCTTCGTAACTTAAATGGCAAGCATGAAATTGATGATTTTTTATTAGGTAAGTATCAAATAAAAATATCAGTGCCGAATCTTCTTTCATAAACATCTAATAGGGATCTTACAAATCCATCATATTGTAAATTATCCAGGCTTGCAGTTGAATTTACAGGCAAAAGGTTGTCTTGTATTAATTGCTGGGTTGTATGATAAATTTTTATTGGGCTTTGGGAAAAATCTGCAATGATTAATGAAACTCTTTCATATTTAAAATCATCATCTCTTTGACTTTTGCGTAGATTCAATGCAGCAAACCCTTTAACGTACTTTTCAAGTTGTTTTGCTGTAGATGTTGTAAAATCCCCATATACCGGATTGTTCAGTGCAATTTGAGATGATACCAATTCTTTTACTGAAATCAAATACACTTCGCCCAAAACCATTTTGGGAACTCGTCTATGGAAATTCAAGGGTTCCGCATAAGTTCTTTCAAACATAGTATCAATGTTCTTTCCTAAACTACTCAATTGAGTTCTTACATTTATTGACAATATATGCTCTGTAAATAATTCGCCATAAGGTTCGGTAACTCCCGTATTATACAGTCCATTGAAATCCAAACTTTCTTGTCTTGGTTGAACGCTATTGGGAAATACACAAACATCCTGCTTCTTAAATTTTAAAAAACCGGCAAGAATTATTTCCGGCGTTGATGAACCAATAACCGGTTTAATAAATGTCGGATTCACACCTTCTTCGACAAGTGATGATTTAATTGTTTCGTGCAAAAGGTTTACAACTTGTTGAGAAGCGATTAGAGATTTTTTTTCAGTGCTACCACCGGATCTGATTACATCTTCAATAGCCAATTTTATAATCTCCAAAGCTTCTGACAATGACATTGGATTAACATTGGTTGATGATGTTCTAATATCAATATCAGCTTTTATTTGTTGAAGTGTTCTCAAAATATTTAGGTTTAAAAAAATCAGTGAGTGTAACATTTAATGCAGTTGCTATTTTTTCAATATTGACAATAGAAACATTGCGTTGGCCATTTTCAATGCTTGCAATGTAGCTTCTATCCAAATCGGCGGAATATGACAAATCCTTTTGGGACATATTAGCTTGTTCCCTTAATTCTTTAATCCTTTGTCCAATTTTTAGTTTTACATCCACATTTACAAAAGTCTCAATTTGTTGACTATAAATCAAAGACTATAAGTAACAACAAAATATATCTTACGAACCCTTTAGAGCTAAAAAAATTTAAATTCTGATTTTCAATTTTACAGGTTGAATATAAATGAAGAATATTTAATTTTTCATTCAAAATTAACTATGTATTTTTCAACAAAATTAACTTCCATGGCACTCGAACCCTGGCGCACAGGAACAGTTATTCGTATTGTAGATGAAACCTATAATACCAAACGCTATTTCATAAAGGTTAATGAATTGGAATCTTTTGATTTCAAAGCCGGACAATTTGTTACGCTTGATCTTCCTATTCACGAACAAAAAAATAAAAGGTGGCGTAGTTATTCTATTGCAAGCTGGCCCGATGGCAGTAACGTGTATGAATTATTGATTGTACTTTTAGAAGGAGGGTTGGGAACTACTTATTTATTTAACGAAATAAAAGTCGGCTCTGAGCTTACTTTTCGGGGAGCACAAGGTGTATTTACCCTGCCTGAAAAAATTGAGAAAGATATATTTTTTATTTGTACCGGCACAGGTATAGCGCCATTCAGGAGTATGCTCAACTACATGAAACTACATGATGTTCCGCATCAAAATTTGTATTTAATTTATGGTTGCCGGACACAAAAAGATCTGCTTTATTTTGATGAAATGAAATGCCTTGAAAAGGAAATGGAAAATTTTCATTTCATGCCTACGCTCAGCCGCGAAAGCTGGAATGGGCATTCAGGTTATGTTCATGATCTATATGAAACTATTTGCAAAAAAAATAATGAGGCCTGTGAAACACTGGAAAATTTAAAACCGGCCGCTTTTTATTTATGTGGTTGGAAATTTATGATTGATGACGCGCGTAGAAAAATTGCAGATTTGGGCTATGATAGAAAGAGTATTCATTTTGAATTGTATGGATAAACAAAAAATACAAATCTGCCGTATTTGTTTGTTTACTGCGGAGATTGTTTTATTGTTAAATTGTTTTATTGTTATTGGAAAAATTCAGAATTATAAATTACTAATTTTGTTTGTTTACTGTGGATTACTACAAACGAAAGTTTAAAAACCTTAAAAATGATTTTATGAGAAGAACACGCATACGTTCGATAGTTATTTCTTTCGTAATTATCATTCTATCTTTTTCCAATTTTTACAGATCCAGTGAAACTGATTGTATAAAAGCAATTCAAATTGTTAGCCTCTTGGTTTGCGGAATGGCAATCGGTATTTTTTTAATGAATCTCGTTGGATGGATACGAGGAAGAAAAAATTAATGATTGTTTTTTAAGATTTAAAAAACGAAAGAATAATTACTTCTTTATCTTTTTTATTTAGTTCTTGTGCTTTGGTGATTTCCTGCGTCAGGTATTTTTCATATTGGGAGTACATGAAAGCCTGAAATATTTTTAAATCTTTTTCTTTTCTGGTTTGAATTAATGCGTCAAAATATTCCGTTAAAAATATCTTCTAACCAATTTTTTCATTCACCAGTTTGATCACATCAGACAACGCGATCCTTTCCTGCGTCATGGTATCCCTGTAACGGATAGTCACTGTATTATCATCTTTTGTCTGGTGATCTATCGTTACACAGAACGGGGTCCCTATTGCATCCATTCTCCTATAACGCTTACCTATACTGTCCTTTTCCTCATAAAAAGTATAGAAACTTTGTTCACATTCTTCAAATAATTGTTTGGCAATTTCAGGCAGGCCGTCTTTTTTTACCAAAGGAAGAATGGCTAATTTATAAGGAGCAATTTTCGCAGGAATTCTTAAAACGACTCGGCTGTCCTCAGTTCCATCTTCTTTTTTCCACTTCTCCTCTGCATAAGACATGGATATAACTGTAAGGAACAGACGATCTAAACCAACGGAAGTTTCTACCACATAAGGAATATAATTGCCGTAAGGTTTTCCATCTTCTTTTAAATCATTATCATAATATTGTAATTTCTTTTTGCTGAGGTTCTGGTGTTGAGTCAAATCAAAATCAGTACGGGAATGAATGCCTTCCAGTTCTTTAAATCCGAAAGGGAATTCATATTCAATATCCACAGCAGCGTTTGCGTAATGCGCCAGTTTCACATGATCGTGATAACGTAATTTTTCAGCAGGAATCCCAAGACTTTGATGCCATTTTAGTCTTTCCGCTTTCCAGTATTCATACCATTGCAATTCTGTGCCGGGGCGTACAAAAAACTGCATTTCCATTTGTTCAAATTCCCGCATACGGAAAATAAATTGTCTTGCTACAATCTCATTTCTGAAAGCTTTCCCCGTTTGTGCAATCCCAAAAGGAATTTTCATTCTTCCGGTTTTTTGCACGTTGAGAAAATTCACAAAAATACCTTGTGCCGTTTCCGGACGCAGATACACTTTATTATCTTCATCTTCACTTGAAACAGTAGAACCGAATTCAGTTGAAAACATCAAATTAAATTGCCGAATGTCTGTCCAGTTGCTACTTCCGCTGATCTGACAAACAATTTTATTTTCTTCAATGAGATTTTTCAAACCTGCAAAATCATCCTTACTCAGCAGTTCGTCCATCTTTTTTAATAAAGCGTATTCTTCTTCTTTCTTTCCTTCAAGGGCTAATTTTTCAGCATGACTTTCTATCAGGTGATCTACGCGGTAGCGTTTTTTGCTGTCTTTATTATCAATCATCGGATCGCTAAAATTATCCACGTGTCCGCTCGCTTTCCACGTAAGTGGATGCATAAAAATCGCCGCGTCAATACCCACGATATTTCCCCGAAGTTGGGTCATACTTTTCCACCAGTAATCCCGAATGTTCTTTTTTAATTGTGCGCCATTTTGCCCGTAATCATACACTGCGCTCAGTCCGTCATATATTTCACTGGAAGGAAAAATGTATCCGTATTCTTTGCAATGCGCAATTATTTCGCTGAAATTATTTAATTCGTTTGCCATAAGGCGGCAAAGATAAGGAGAGTAGATTTTGTTAAGATGCTAAATTGTAAAAAGAAATTTTCATTATCGAAGGAATCAAAATCTTCACTATATGTTTGTTTACTATAGAGTGTCCGGTTTCTACCGGAACAATTCTTAGCCCAAAATTCGCAAGCTACTAATCCCTGCCATAAATTTTTTTAAATCATTCAGTTTGTTTAAGATTTTTGAGAATGTTGGTATTTGCAAAGCATTTTTTTTGTGGTGAGTTCATAGTTCCCCTTACCCATAAATTTCGGTT
>DASSHD010000418.1:0-5996 GCA_035693085.1 Hanamia sp.
AAAATTTTTAATAGCAGATTCGTCCAGATGAAACAAACTTTCTTTTAATTGAGTTTCAACAAACTCGTTTTGGGTTCCGCTTTCTCTTATTTGAAGCGATTCTCCACAACAAAAAATAGGTTTCAAATTATTCTTCAGCGAAACATCCACTTTCTGAGCAAGCGTTTTATTATCTTCTGAAAAATATTCTCTTCTTTCACTATGGCCGATAATTACATATTCTATTCTACAGGATGAAAGCATTCGCGCACTAACTTCTCCTGTATATGCGCCCGATTCTTTTGTGTAACAATTTTGCGCAGCAATAAAAAATCCATTATTGTCTTTTATCTTATCATTTGCCAAAAGTAAATAGGGGAAAGGAACACCGAACACAGCCTGCTGGTCCTGACTTAGCAAAATTCTTCTACTTACAATTTCATCTAATAATTCATTGGCCTGTTGAAGCGTTAAATTCATTTTCCAGTTGGCTGCGGCAATTTGTTTTCTCATTTTTTTTATTTTATTGATAAATGTTTTTTAATGATTGAATTTGCTGACTGGTTATTTCCCTGTTTTTCAATTTCATCCAGTTACCGATATGAGTAACCGCTTTCTCAAAAATATACTTTTCATTTCCCCAGGCAAAATTGTCAATAAATTTCGGAGGATATGAATTCCCAAAGACATTACAGGATACTCCAACAATAGTTCCTGTATTAAACGAAGTATTGATGGCGCACCGGCTGTAATCTCCCATCAGTAATCCGCATTTTTCTCCGGCCGTAAAAAATTTATTTTCTTTCTTGCTCCATACTTTTACTTGAGAAGCATTATTTTTCAAATTAGAATTACTGGTGCCGGCCCCAAGATTGCACCATTCTCCAATCACCGAATCGCCCAGATAACCATCATGCCCTTTGTTGGAAAAAGCCATCATAATTGAATTTTTTATTTCTCCGCCAGCAAGACAAAATGGACCAATAGTAGTAGCTCCATAAATTTTTGTCCCCATTTTAATGCGGCTGCCATCACCAATTGCAATAGGTCCGCGAAGTAAACTTCCTTCCTGAATTTCAGCATTTTTACCAATATAAATCGGTCCTGATTCTGCATTTAAAGAAGAAAAATTAATAATAGCACCTGGTTCAAGAAAAATGTTTTGAGAATTAACAACGTAGTTGGAAGCAGGAATCTTTTCAGAATTTCTTCCGGCAGTTACCATTTCAAAATCCTGGCGGATAGCCCAATCATTGTATTCAAATATTTGCCACGGATGTTCAAGAATTTTACAATCAGAAGTAAAATCAATCTTTTCTTTGTGAACAGAAATTTGTTTCAAAAATTCTAATGAAGGAATAAAATTTGCGGGATATTTTATACATTGATTGTCATCAAAACCATGAATCAATTTTTCGGATGCAATAAAAACTTTTCCGGGAAAATAGAATTGCCATTTTTCAAAAATAGTAAGTAGGCCAATCCTGATATGCGCCATGGAACGAACTTCTCCAAAAGGAAACAATGGATTTTTAAAAGAAATATCATCAAGCAAAATATTCATTGGATATAAAGCATATTATTTGAAACAACAGAAATGAAAGTAAAAAAAATCCTCCAACAAAGGAGGATAAAAAATCAAAACTAAAAAATTATTTTATTTCTTTTTCTCGTAACGCTTCCTGAATTTATCAATCCGGCCTGCAGTATCTACGAGCATATTCTTACCTGTGTAAAAAGGATGAGAAGTATTAGAAATTTCCAGTTTAATAACGGGATATTCTTTCCCATCTTCCCACTGTACTGTTTCCTTTGAAGCAGCAGTGGAGCGGCTAAGAAACATAGTTCCGTTACTCATATCGCGAAAAACCACAAACCTGTAGTTTGAAGGATGAATGTCTTTTTTCATATTTACCTGTTTTAAACATGGCTTCCTGGTTCCAGTCTCCATGTATTTTTTGAGTGTGCAAATTTAAGGGAATAAAATAAACTGGCAAAATGAGAAAAACTAATTTTTCATATTCACATATTGCAGAGCCAACCCCAGGTTCCAGCCCTTGGAAGCCTGTATAACAGCCTGAAGATCATCAATTTTTTTACCAGAAATCCTGATAATATCATCCATAATGGAAGCCTGTACTTTAAATTTTGCATCTTTTATCAATTTCACAATCTTTTTTGCATCTTCCTGGCTGATACCATTTCTTACCTGAATTTCCTTTTTTACTACTTTGCCGGATTGATAAGGTTCTTTTTTCAAATCATAAATTTCTGCAGCTAATCCCTGTTTCATGCTTTTGCTGATTAGCACATCAATGATCTGATTCAATTTCATTTCGCTATCTGCTTCCAGGTTTAATTTAAGGTCTTTTTTATTCAGATCAATCACCACATGATTTCCTTTAAAATCAAACCGGTTCTTAATTTCTTTTTCTACGGTATTGATTGCATTGTCGAGTGTTTGCAAATCCACTTTACTTACTAAATCGAATGAAGGCATAATTGTAATTTTTTATGATTAACAAAGACAAAGATAATGATACCATAATTTATCCGTTTGTCAATTATTAAGTCTTATTCAGTAAACGAACCTTGCCTACCGGCAGGCAGGTAAATATTGAGAATTTCTATTTTCTCCTTCACAGTTTGCCAAAACACGATGATACCTGAGTTTTAAAAGGCCTCACAGGTTTTTGAAACCTGTGAGGCCTGAATATGTATTCCTCTATTGACCATCTACATTCTAATTTCCAACAGATTTTACCCTGTTTTGTTCATCAGAAGCGCCACCTGTTCTTCTATGCGATTGATTTTTCATTGGTTTGCCAAATCTGTAAGAAAAAGTGAGCGACACAGTCCTGTCGTTTCGTGTGTTTTTTATATAAGCGTCAATATCCTGGTAGTTAATATTCCCGGAAAAATTTTGAGAATTAAAAATATCCCGAATACCTAATTTTATGCTGCCTTTTTTCTTTAAAACCATTTTTTGAATACCTGCATCCAGCCTCCACATTGGGTTAATTACGATTTCGCCTTCAATACTTTTTGACCTGTAAAAGCCACTCAACTCGGCGCTCCAGCCATTTTTTAATTTGAACTGATTATTCATATTGGCCATAAAAGTAGTTGCGTCTATTTCAAGATTTCCACCATCCAATATTCCACTATAAGCGTTGTAATTTACATTGGAATACAAATTAGTTGACCAAAAAGAGGTGACTGGAAAATTAGCGCTCATCGCAATTCCATAATTAGTTTTTGATGCCAGGTTTTCTTTTGTCTGAAAAGTCTTTCTTTCACTGGTTATTTGCTTTATTACATCCGTAAATACATGATGAATTTTACTGTAATTGATAGTGGTAGTAAGAAATCCATTGTAAGTGTGCGAGATTTCTATATTATCTGAAAATTGGGGTTGCAATAAGGTATTCCCAACCTGGTAGGTATATTCATCAAGGAAATAATAAAACGGATTCAGATCTCCATAATCCGGGCGGTTTATTCTTCGGCCATAATTTGCAGAAAAAGTGTTTTTATCATCTAATGTATAGCTTACATATATTGTTGGAAAAAGGTTTACATAATTTTTTGTGAATGAAGAATCAGGATGTGATGCGTTGCCTAACTGATGCCCGTTCGCATTTGTATTTTCTGCACGCAAACCGGCTTGCACACCCCATTTTTTTATTTGTCGGTTATAATTTAGATAGGCCGCATTGATATTTTCTTTGTAAATAAAATGATTGGTTTTTCCTTCGTCTATTACTGTTCCCGTTGAAGTTTGATCTTTATATAATGCATCATTATCTGTAGTAACATAGCTGCTTTTGATACCCGTTTCTATTTTTGCAGAATGCTTTAACGGAAAAGTAAAGTCGGTTTTGGCCGAATAAATTTTCACAGTGGAAGGAAGGTCTCCGATTAATGCAGAAGGAGATTTTCTGATAGTTAAATCCGGATAATAATAATTATTGGAAAGCAATGAAGATGCGGGTTGGCTATAATTCAGGTAATCCAGGTCAACCGTAAATTCTTTACCGGCAGAATCAAATCTGTGCTGCATATTCAGATTGGTTGAAAAATTTTTTGAGTTTCCCGAATTGTAGTAATCTGCTTTTACAATTGAATCGGTTTGGTTGGCGGCATTATTCAAATTTGTCTGGTTATTGCTTATATTGTTGTAAGGATTTAAGTACCCGGAAAATACTACTCCAATTGTTGTTTTTTTAGAAGCGTAAAAATCCATTCCAGCCTTAAGATTATGAAATTGGGACTTATAATGCGAAGTAATATTCTGATCAAATATGGTTTCTATTTCTTTGGAAGCGGTGTCTTTGAACCTTCTTATAATCACCTGGTCGCGATGTCCCTGCCATAAAGAATAACTGTAATTACCAAACAGATTTACTTTTCCGGTACGGTAATTAAGATTAATGCTATTGTTTGTTTTAGGATAATAACCCTGAAGATAAGAAGCAGAAACACTCCCATTCATCCCGCGCATTTTATTTTTTTTTGTTTTGATATTAATGATTCCCGAATTTCCGGCAGCGTCATATTTTGCTGAGGGATTGGTCATAATCTCAATCTGATCAATGGCCGATGAAGGCATATTTTTTAAAAGATTAGCCAATTGGTCACCACTTAAATAAGAAGGCTTTCCATCCAGCATGATCATTACGCCGGATTTTCCTTTCAGGCTTACATTGCCGTCTTTATCAACAGAAACTCCCGGCGATTTTTCGAGTACTTCCAGCGCAGTAGTTCCTGCATTGGTGATAGATGCATCTACATTTACTATTGTGCGGTCTATTTTTCTTTCGATAAACGGCTTTTTCAATGCTACTGTTACGCCTTTCAAAGTTTTAATATTCTCCTTTAATTTCATAACCTCTATAGAAACAGTTTCATTGTTACTTACTTTTATCGCCGGGCTTGAGCTTGATAAATGGCCGGTAGATGTAGCCAATAAAAAATAAGTACCGGGAAAAACATTTTTAAATTCAAAATTTCCTTCCTTATCAGTAATATTAATTTTCACTAAAGAAGAATCGGTTGCCTTATAAAGGGATACCGATGCGGCATCAATTATTTTCTGGTCACCACCATCGGTTACTTTACCTGTGATAGTAGCACCAGTAGTTTGGGCAAACAGAGAGGTAGTAATGATTGATAAAACAGCAACAAATAAAATTGACTTTTTCATATTCTGATTATTAGTATGTTTGAAATATTATGAGCCAAAATTAGGTAGTATGCCTTACATAGTACATAGTCATACATAAATGGTAATATTTACTTTTTGACTGGTAAAGTTTTGATGTAAACGGACGGAACGGGAAAGAAGTTACAGGGATAGATAGAATGTATTCTCATAAAAAATATGAGCCAGAATTTTAATACAAACAGAATTTTTTTCAACTGATTGAATATGGCGGAACACACTATTCGATAGATTTGTATCTCTTAATTTCGTAGGTTAGCCTGATGAATCAAAAATTCCTTTCCTGAAAAGATACGTGGATGGAGAAAATCATTTTAACCGGTAATTGAAATTATATGAATACATCAACCGCAGCACAACTATCCGGAGGCATGCAATATCAATTGCAAATTTATCTTGCCGGAACACAAAACGTAAAACCAAAATTGCCTGTATCTTTTGAAGAGTTGGAAGAAAAAGCACGTGAAAAGATGAAGCCGGAAGCGTTTGCATATATCGCGGGTAGTGCAGGATCAGAAATTACCGCTATAAATAATAAACAAGCCTTCAACAACTGGCAGATAGTACCCCGCATGATGGGCGATGTATCGAACCGGAGCATTGAAATTGAACTATTCGGAACCAAACTGCCTACTCCGGTTTTGCTTGGCCCGATAGGCGTTTTGTCCATTGCACATCCCGAAGCTGAAGTGGCTGTTGCCAGTGCTGCCAAAGATTTGAGTGTACCCCAGGTAGTTAGCACGGTATCATCAAAAACTATTGAAGAAATTGCAGCCGCTCATAATAAAAATAC
>DASSHD010000419.1:0-3424 GCA_035693085.1 Hanamia sp.
AAAATACAAAATTCTTGGCGCGTGTAATCCGCAATTTGCGCATAAGGCATTGCTTGCCGAAGATACTATTGGCACGATGCTTCCCTGCAATGTAATCGTGCAGGATCGTGGCAATGGCAAGATTGAAGTTTCTGCTGTTGATCCGGTGGCCTCTATGATGGCTATAAAAAATGAAAAGTTGGGTGGGATTGCGAATGAAGTAAGGGACAAATTAAAAAAAATAATTAACGATTTATAAATATTCATTTCAAAAAAAAATTATACAATGAAAGCAAATATTGGATCTATTGACAGAATAGTAAGAATTTTTATAGCAGCATTAATCCTGGTGTTATATTTTACCAATGTAATTTCAGGAACTCTTGCAATAATTTTATTCATCGTAGCAGCGATTCTTTTTATTACTGCCTTCATTAACTTTTGCCCGATATGGCATTTTCTCGGAATCTCAACAAAGAAAAAAGAACATATCAAACAACAAGAAAAATTAAACTAAAATGGCACACGAAATAGACGTACAATGGATGGGTAAAATGCAATTTAATGCATTGGTAAACGGACATACAATAGTAATGGATGGCCCTGAAAAAGTGGGTGGAGAAGACCACGGCCCAATCCCTAAACCCTTTGTATTAACAGCTTTGGCCGGATGTACCGGAATGGATGTTGCTGCAATCTTAAGGAAAGCCGATAAAAATCCTGATGATTTCGAAATGAAAGTTATTGGAGAAATCAGTAAGCGGATACCAATTGAATATATTGCGATTCATGTAATTTATGATTTTAAGGGTGCGGAAGAAAATAAAGAAGCTGCTTTAAATGCAGTTACTGATTCACAGGAAAAATACTGTGGAGTGAGCAGCATGCTAAAGAAAGCATTACCTGTAACCTGGGAAGTAAATTATAATGGCGTTCAAATATTTAGTAATAAATTAGAAGCTGAAGTTTTGGCAAATTAATATAATGGTAAATTAATATAATAAGGCATGATTCAAACAATAAGGTTTTTTTTAAAAAAATACCAACTCCCCTTTATAGGAGTTATTCTTGGTGTTATCGGAGGCTATTTGTATTACCATTTTGTGGGATGCAATTCCGGGACCTGCGCCATCACGTCAAAACCTTTGAACAGTACGTTGTACGGTGCTTTGATGGGAGGATTATTATTAAATATTTTTAAAAAAGAAAATAAAAGAATTACAAAACAATGATACAGGCTATTAAAAATTTATTTGGCGCGGGACCCAAAACAGACTATAGCGAATTGATAAAACAGGGAGCTATTATATTGGATGTAAGAAGCAAAGCAGAATTTGCCGGAGGGCATGTAAAAAATGCTGTCAACATACCGGTAGATCAGTTGGAAAATAACCTTTCAAAATTAAAAGACAAAGACAAAAACAAATGCATTATTTGTTGTTGCGCATCAGGAATGAGAAGTGGTACAGCAAAAAGGATTTTAGAATCACAGGGATACAAGGCAGTGTTTAATGGTGGCAGTTGGAATGGACTGCAGAATAAGATGAATCAATAAAACCTCACAGGTTTTAAAACCTGTGAGGTTTTACAAAAATTATTAAATAACTTATGGAACCGATCAAACAAACATTATTTACCAATTGGCATTTTATGCGGTGGCTACGGCTGGTGTTCGGAATCATATTCATGGTACAGGCCCTACAGATGCACGATATGCTGGTGGGCGCTATAGCCGGTTTCTTTTTGATTACGGCTGTTACCAACATCGGATGCTGCGGCGCGAAAAGTTGTGCTACACCAACACGAAAGGACGCTGAAGAAAGCGCAGAAGAAATTTCTTTTGAAGAAATAAAAAATAAATAAAATGGCTACTACTTTTTCAGAAATAATTAATGACGACAAGCCGACCCTGGTTGATTTTCATGCCGAATGGTGCGGCCCGTGTAAAATGATGAAGCCGGTGCTGGAAGATTTAAAAACTAAAATTGGTAGTAAAGCAAAAATCATAAAAATAGATGTTGACAAAAATCCGCAGGCGGCAAGTGCGTACAAAATTCAGGGAGTTCCCACATTGATTCTTTTTAAAAAAGGTGAAGTAAAATGGCGGCAATCCGGAGTGGTACCTGCTACGCATCTGGAGCAAATCATTAATCAATATGGATAAAAAAATAGTTCCTGGTTTATAATTTTTAGTTTGTTCAATTTCCAGCACACAAACTTTTAATTCATATTTCTGTTTAGAGGATAATTATTAAATACTCATTTTAATTGAAAATGGCTGCAATGATATTGGTAACTTTACAAAAATTTCATGCAATCCTCTGAACGTGATATAAAAATTCAACAAGAACTTGTAAACAGTATCATACATGGCTTTGGAATTATTTTTGGAATTGTAAGTATTCCTATTCTGATTGCTTTCGCAATAAAAAGTAATAATACACCAGGAGTTATCGGCGCGGCTATTTATGGATTTTGTTTTTTGCAACTTTTTACCTTTTCTACACTTTATCACGGGTTTCAACATCCACAGGCAAAGCGGGTATTTGAAATTCTCGACCACATCAGTATTTATTTTCTAATAGCCGGCACCTACACGCCATTTCTATTAATCTATATGAATAATACTTTTGGCATCACGTTGCTGATCGTATTATGGAGCCTGACAGCATTGGGAATTGTTTTCAAGATTTTTTTTACCGGTAAATGGAATATTATTTCAACGATTGTATATGTAGCTATGGGATGTATCCTGGTAGTAGGCGGAAGAACTTTCTTCACCCATATTCCCAGAGAAGTAATGATGATGATTCTTATAGGAGGTGCACTTTATCTTGTAGGTGTTATTTTTTACCTGTTGGAAAAATATCCATACAATCATGCACTATGGCATTTCTTTGTATTAGCCGCTGCTGTCTGTCATTATGTAGCAATATTACTTGCGGTGTAAAGCGGAAGGATTTTAAAAACGGTTGAAAGTTTTCATTCTTGTACTTGACGAGTTAGAATTCATTTACCAGGATAATTTTTACCGGGCATGCATGAGCCACCTTTTTTGCTTCGGCAATTATTGAATGATTAATAGACAAAATAGAAACGTCTTTCTTCAAAACAGCTTTTAGCAAAGTTGCCTTCCCATCTTTTTTTGACATACGCCAAATTTGCGGCATCATTTCATAGCAGATGTTGCAGCCAATACATTTTTTTCTGTAATGAATAATATTAGCCATCCTTTGCTTCTACAATTTTATATAATTTATCTTTTGAAGATATTTTCTTTTCCAAAGGAAAGGTAATAAGGTCGCCTTTTACCGCTTTTTCTACTTCCACACCATTCGCTACAAGCCTGTTCATCTTTTCTTTCACCATTCCAAAATCAGGGCTTGTTACCATGATGGTGTCTCCTACTTTAATACTCCCTGATTCCAAAATAAATTCGCCTACT
>DASSHD010000420.1:0-2678 GCA_035693085.1 Hanamia sp.
ATTTTGATAAAAAACTACCTGGAATTTTATAGCCCTTGAGCGACACATCTACATTGATCCGCCAGGTACGCATGCATGGTTTGATGAACTGCTGAATACACAAATGAAAATTTGCTGAGGCTCGGGTGTGCTGGTAAAAGAAGGTAATGGATAGAAGGTCATGCAATATATTTTATCGGCAACCATCCCAAATCCAAATGAAGTAATGGATTCGGTTGTAAAAATTAAAGCGCCGATTGAAGATGAGTCAATAGAAAGATTTACCAATAAATAAAATTAAAAATGGAGCAACAAAAATATACCAAACCATTTTATATATTTTTCCTATTAATGCCTGCGGGAATCAGCCAGGGTTTTGTAACAGTTGCATTACCGTTTCTATTGACAAAAAACGGTTTCCCTGTGGCCTTGACGGCTGGCATTGTTTCCATTGGCCTTTCGGCAAATCTCTGGAGGTTTCTTTGGGGGCCGGTTGTAGATATCTCATTGAGTTTACACAAATGGTTTTGGATCGCCATGCTAGCATCTGTCGCTTCATTGCTTTCAATTTGTTTTATTTCTTTGACTATAAAAGAAGCTGCATACATTTCACTGATTGTTTTTGTATCACAAGTGGCGGCTACAATTACAGTATTGCCCGTTAATGGTTTCATTGCTAAAAGCATTAAAGAAAATAAAAAGGGAGAAGCATCTGGCTGGTACCAGGCCGGAAGTCTTGTCGGGGTGGGATTTGGCGGAGGCATAGGTTTGTGGCTTGCTACGAATTTCAGCATTTTCATGTCGGGTATAGCGTTATGTATTGTATCCATTCTGTTTGCATTGGTAATTCTTTTAATCAAAGATATCCCGCACGTAAAAGAAAAAACAATATTTCAGGAGATTAAAATAATGGGCAAAGATATTTTTGCCATGATAAAAATACCTGCAGCATTATTTGTGATGATACTGATTCTTATGCCAATTGGTACCGGAGCGATGTCTAACTTATGGTCAGCAGTCGCTAAAGACTGGAAAACCGGTGTGGATACTGTAGTACTTGTTACCGGTTTGCTAACGGGTGGTGTAAGCGCAATAGGATGTGTTGTTGGTGGTTTGATAGCAGATAAACGAGGTGTATGGTTTGCTTATCTGGGCAGCGGAGTAATTTGTGCTTTGGTTACTGTACTAATGGCCATAATGCCCTACCAGCCTATCGTATATATAACAGGTGTATTGGCTTATGGTTTTAGTACAGGGCTAATATACGCTGCATTTACTGCTATTATCTTTTTTGTAATTGGCAAAAGAAATGTGGCCACCAAGTATTCTTTGCTCGCATCTTTGGGTAATTTACCCGTAGTGTATATGACCACTTTTGATGGATGGACACACGATAAATTTGGAAGCCGGTATATGCTCACTGCAGAAGCGCTCGTGGGGCTAATTTTTGTAATTATTTTCTTTCTGATATTAAAACGGATGAAGTATAAAAATTTAATTCCATTAATTGTGGAGTAATGGGAATGAAAGATGGCATTCCTGATGATTTGCTTCTAATAAATAATTCTTCCGTCCTGACAATATTTTGCCACATTCGTCCTCAGCATGAAGTTTTGATTATTTATTAATTTAGATTTATATCGCCAAATTTGAATGGATTCAATTGAACCCCGGCGGGGGAATGTTATCCTCTCTATTCATAATAAGACAAAACGTAACGCAAAAAATAGTGTTAGCATAACTGCATAAAATACATGAGCAAAAAAAAAGTGATCACAAAGGGGTTAAAAAAAGTATTGGGATTTACCTCTTTATTTATTATTACGATTGGTTTGGTAGTTTCTCAAACGTCAGTTGTATCTATATTACAAGGCGCCGGTTTGGGCGGAGGCACGTTTTTTATTGCGATATTTCTTGCTTTTGTTCTTACGCTTTGTTACATATCCACTTATTCAGAACTGGCTTTGATGATGCCTAAAGCCGGAAGTATCAGCACATTTACTACTGTTTCTATAGGGCCTTTTGCGGCGATTATTGCAGCACTTTCAGCCTATGTAGCTCCCGCCTTATTTGCGACACCTGCCGAAATGTTATTACTGCAACATGTACTGGATACTATTGCACCTGGTTCTTTTACAAATATTGCTTTGCTATTGTTGTGGCTTTTCACAATACTTAATGTTTTAGGAATTGATTTATTTGCGTCTGTTCAAAGCATAATTTCTTTCACCATGCTTGTAACATTGATGGTAATTGGGTTTGCAGGAACCACCTCTTCTGACGCGCATGGAACACCAACAGTACAGGTATGGGATGACCTGGTACATTCGGGAGGTTCCGTATTTTCGTTAATAATGGTAGCGATTTGGCCATTTGTCGGATTTGAAATGGTTTGCGATCTGGTGGAAGAAGCAAAAAATCCTGTAAAACATATTCCCAAAGCAATGTTCATAGCCTGCATTGTTATGTTATTTTTATATAGCTTGTTAGCCTTGGCTGCTATGAGGCAGGTTCCTGCAGTGCAATTAGCCAATACAGATATTCCTCATTGGCTTTTAGGAAAGGCAATTTTCGGAAACGCCGGTAAAATCATTATTACTGTTTTAGCCATTACTACTACCAGTGGTTTAATAAGTGCAGCTTTGGCTGCGATTCCCAGGCTCTTGTATGGTATGGCACATCATAAGCAATTACCCCCA
>DASSHD010000421.1:0-2635 GCA_035693085.1 Hanamia sp.
GCAGGCTTTGAGTCCAGGTTTCTATAGGGCCTGTTTCGTTTTGGCTCCAGTCTTTTTCGTATATAAGTTTAGCCATTTCACCTCCCTTATTAAGGAAAGGAAACTTTTCTATTGGTGTATATTTGTCTTTGCCGTTGAACATTTATTATACACATTTCTATTTTAAATGTATTGTAATTTATAATTTTTTTCAGGAATTTATTTTTTCTCAATTTTTCGATAAAGAAAAAAAATTATTTAATGAAATCTGAATAAAAAATTTTCAAATAATCGTTCCAAAATTCTCAAATTTTCTTCTCTCTAAACCTTCCTAAATTTGCTCTATGAAAATTGATATTCTTTCAGTAGTACCTCAATTGATGGAAAGTTTTTTTGCGCATTCTATTTTGAGAAGAGCAAAGGAAAAAAAATTGCTTGAAGTGAATATTTTTAATCTCAGAGATTATACTAATTATAAGCATGGGCAGGTGGACGATTACCAGTTTGGCGGTGGCGCGGGTTTAGTAATGATGATAGAACCCCTGGTAAATGCCATTGAAAATCTACAGGAAACAACTCAATATGATGAGATCATTTTCTTAACTCCGGATGGAGAAAAATTCAATCAAAAAATGGCTAATAATTTATCTCTGAAAAATAATTTATTATTGATTTGCGGACATTATAAAGGAATTGACCAAAGGCTGCGAGATCATTTTATTACCAGAGAAATTTCGATAGGAGATTATGTATTAAGTGGCGGAGAATTGGGTGCGGCAGTTTTGGTGGATGCTATTGGAAGATTAATTCCGGGAGTCTTAAATGATGAAACGTCAGCGCTTACTGATTCCTTTCAGGACGATTTATTGGCGCCACCGGTTTATACACGCCCTGAAGAATTCAGAGGATGGAAAGTCCCTGAGATTTTATTGAGTGGCAATCATGCAAAAATTGAAGAATGGCGGAATAAAAGATCTGTTGAAAGAACAAAAGAAAGAAGACCGGATTTGTTGTGAAGTGTCAAGGATCAGGCTTTTAAAAGGAAGATTCTTTTTGTAAACATTAAAGAATTAAGGATAGTTAATTTTTTTTTCTTCATGCCACTTAACTTCTTAATTTTTTATTTTTTAACGGTTAAGAAAGTGATTAAAAAGAAATTTTTGTCCCTAATATTTTTGAATTGATTTTACCGGTAATGGTTTTCTGCGCTTCATATTTTTCATCTTTCAAAAAATAAGAATCAACCGATTTTGTATTTGGGTCAACAATAAAATATTCAGAGACGCCATATCTTTCATAGACTGATTTCTTTTCGCCAAAACCAAGATGTGAGGTCGAAGGAGATAGAATTTCAACGACCAGATCAGGAGCGCCGAATAATCCCTTTGTTTTTATTTTATGAATATTTTCATTTTTTATAAAAAGAATATCCGGTTGCAAAATATTTTGTTTGGAAAGATGTACATCATAAGGGGCAATTCTTAATTCACCCGATCCGGATTTTTCTATTAATTTAGAAATAGCAATATTAATTTTGTTTAAGACTACCTGGTGAATATCAATGGGCGCTGGACTCATAATTAATTTATTATTGATAAGCTGGCATAATGTTCCTTCAGGGAGGCTTTTCCAAACTTCCAGCATAGATTTTGGTGGATGTATTAATGTATCTAACATATTCAGCTAAAATTACAGTTTTTTTATTTCTTTTGGCAGTAAATCAGGAAATAAGCAGGATTTTTATTTTTTCTGAGTTAAAAAACTGAAAGGCAGGTTTTTCAGGGTGCAATTTTTTTAAAAATATTTTCCAATTAATTAAAAAGAAATTTTTGTCCCTAATATTTTTGAATTGATTTTGCCGGTAATGGTTTTCTGCGCTTCATATTTTTCATCTTTCAAAAAATAAGAATCAACCGATTTTGTATTTGGGTCAACAATAAAATATTCAGAGACGCCATATCTTTCATAGACTGATTTCTTCTCGCCAAAATCAAGATGTGAGGTTGATGGAGATAAAATTTCAACGACCAGATCAGGAGCGCCAAATAATCCCTTGCTCCGAATTTTATTCAGGTTTTCATTTTTAATAAAAAATATATCCGGTTGTAAAATATTTTCTTTGGAAAAATGAACATCATAAGGGGAAATTCTTACTTCTCCGATTTTATTTTTTCTTAAGTAAAGAGAAATTTCTACAAAAATTTCTCCTGTAACGACCTGATGCAAATTTTGTGGCGCTGGACTCATAATTAATTTATTATTGATAAGCTGGCATAATGTTCCCTCAGGAAGGCTTTTCCAAACTTCCAGTATTGATTTTGGTGGATGAAGTAATGTTTGCGGCATAGTTAAATAAAATTACAAAAAATTCTCTGTTTACAGTAAACCAATTAATATTAAGGTTTTCTATTTTTGGTGGGAATCTTTTTCCATGAAAAACTTAGCAGATAAATAGGATGTTAAAAAATAAGATTATATTTTTTTGAAACCCAAGAAGGTTGCATCCGGAGCTTAATAATTTAATTTTCAGTAAAAAAAATTCGTAACTATTCAGGTTAAAAAAGTTATTCACAAATTTAGTTTATTTGCATATTGAAAGTTGAAGAACAAATATTATTGCTTATAACGGAGAATGAGCAACTCCGTAAGGAAAATA
>DASSHD010000422.1:0-2747 GCA_035693085.1 Hanamia sp.
ATTCTACAATAAAAATAGTATAATGAAAAAAGTGATTTTAATAATGATAAGTGTGAGCATGTATGTGATGGCTTGTACCACCAATGCAATTACAGGGCGCAGTCAGTTGTCGTTGATTCCGGAATCTACATTGCAGCAGGAAGCAGTTACTCAGTACAAAAGTTTTCTTACTTCAAATAAAGTGGTAAGCAGCACATCAAACAAGGATGCAGAAATGGTAAAGCGTGTAGGTTCGCGTATTGCAGCCGCCATTACAAAGTATTATTCTGAGAAAGGATTATCAAACGAACTGGCAGGCTATCACTGGGAATTTAACCTTGTTGATAGTAAGGAAGTAAATGCATGGTGCATGCCGGGTGGCAAAGTGGTTGTTTACACCGGATTATTACCAATTACTCAAAACGAAGCCGGATTAGCAATTGTATTGGGGCATGAAATAACACATGCTGTGGCGCATCATGGGCAGGAAAGAATGAGCCAGGCTTTGGTAGCTCAGGGGATTGAGATAGGAGGCAATATTTTTACTTCCGGCAATAGTAAAGTTAATAATATCTTCAATAGTATTTATGCTCCTTCAGCGCAGGTAGGTGTTTTACTCCCGAACTCGCGCAAACAGGAATATGAAGCCGATCATTATGGTTTGATTTTTGCCGCTATGGCGGGATATAATCCGCGTGAAGCAATACCGCTTTGGGAAAGAATGGAAAAATTAAATAACGGAAACACAACTCCTGAAATTTTGAGTGACCATCCTTTGGATTCCAAAAGAATTGAAAAACTTAAATCTTATATGCCTGAAGCTTTGAAATATTATCAACCGGTAAATCAATAGAAGTGGTTTTAATTTCAAAAATTAACACAGCTTTTGTTTTGCAGATTTTTTTTATTGGGTAGAAAAGTTTTTTTTCGTAAATTTGCATCTGTCTAAGCTGCATATCTACTCATTTTTCAGTTTCTTCCATTTCATGGAAAAATTTGTGCAGGTATTTGTAGGCTATCTTTTAATCTTAAAATATTGCTCTATTTATGTCTCAAACATTGTTTGAAAAATTGCAATTAGAGGATGAAAAAAACTTATTAATCCAAGGCCTTCCCTCTACTATCGAAAAACAATTTTCTAAGCTTTCATTTTCAAAAAATGTAACCCAGCTTTTAAGGATTCGTAAAATTGATTTTGCGCTTGTATTTGCATTAAACTCACACCAACTTCAAAAGATTTTCGCTGAACTTTGCCCTGCCTTGCATTCGGAAACCAAATTGTGGATTGCTTTCCCAAAGCAAGCCTCTAAGATTGTAAGCGACCTTAACCGGCATGGCTCCTGGGATTTTCTGATTGAGCAGGGATATGAAACTGCCGACAAAGTAGTGCTTGATTATGTATGGAGCGCCCAGCGTTTTACAAAGGCTGAAATTTGTGACGAAGTTAAAAACAAACCTTCTTCCTCCAAAGTAGTAAGAATGAAATCCGAAAGCAGGAAACTGGCTGCCGCAGAAGGGTTTTAAAAGTATCAGTCGTCAGGTGTTGGTTGTAAGTCAGACTTTATGAAAATCCATTCGATTGCTTTATTTTTTTTAATATAACCTTCATGTGTAAACGTTGGTTTGTTTTACAGTAAACCAACATTTAATTCCGATTCTTATTTATCAGGAGAAACTGTGTTTTACAAAACATAGCTTTTACATCCTGGTACAAAACCAAATTAAATAAGAATACCTGTTTCGGTAATAAGTACCTGCACTTTTACACTATAAAAATATTATCACAAACTACACTGTTCCCCTTTCCATTAAAGAGTTAACAATTGACAAATCAGGCCTTCGGGAGTATGGGACAGTCTGCAAAACCTGCTCTTATCCGGCATTGTCTGTGAAAGTTTAGTTATCTTCATAAGCTCTTTTTTCCCCTGAATGTTCGATGAAATAAAGAGACGGTACTATTGCTATCGTTGTTATTTCACTATCATTTATCGTTTTTTCTCTTACATTCTTTATGGACATGTTTCTTTTAGTAAATCATTTACTAAACAAAAAACTGCAATAATTTTATCTTCCCTGAGCATCGGTAAAAATGTTTTAAGTGTCACAAACCCAAAATTATTTTTTCCCGCCGTGGCGGTGTCCACCGTCCACAGAAGCAGATTTTCTTTATCTGACGACTTTAGTTAATTAATTTTTTTTCAATTAATTCATTTTAATTAGCTTTGAAAATAGTTTGATTTTATCTTAACTACCTGGTATTGGTTTCCAATAATTCATATAACGAGTGAGAATTAATTCAACTTATAGCGATGGTAATGAGCATTTTTTTGCAATGATGAAAATGTTAAGGAGGCTGCAAGCCTCGTGGGAGTTGGAATATAGAGGTACGTCTGTTTTGGGATGAGAAATAGAAGCTATACTTATTAAGCTATAAATACAATCGGAGTAAATATTTCTGAAGTAGAATGCCATCCTTAATTTAAAATATAAAAACATGAAACAAAACACAAAGAAGTTATTTTCAAAATTGAGTTCTAAAGAATCAGTTGTAGAAGAAGTAAAAGAAGAATCATCCGAAGTATCAAAAGATAATCGTCGCAGTTTTTTGAAGAAAGCAGCAATTGGAGGCCTTTCATTAGGAGCGTTTTCTCTTGCTCCGATTGAGAAAACTTTAGCTTATACTACCCAAAAGATAAATCGATATTCTGCGCCATCTGATTTAAAGATTACAGATATGCGTATTGCAGATTTTGAAATATGCCCTATTT